>CAJXCU010000014.1 GCA_913051935.1 uncultured Flavobacteriales bacterium | reverse complement strand
GAGAAGGCTGCCAACAAGACAACAGGTCCGGTTATTCCTGCTAGTGTAAGTATACTCAAAGCGATGGTTTCACGAACGATAATCTTTCCAAAGAAAAGTGATGGGGCAGCAGTTATTGCACCGTACATTAGGGCAATCCATAAAAATAGCTGTACGTCAAATGTTACGTCAAATACCAGTAATACGATAAAAAATTGAATGATAAAGGTAAGGTACCTTAAAAAAGATAGCCCAAGTAATTTGGCACGCAAGGTTTTTGAAACAAGAACCAAATCTAGTTCTCTAAAGAATTTTAATGGAATTTTGGATAAGATGGTTTCTCCATAAAAATATAATCCGAAACCAATGCATAAGATAGCGGTCATCAAAAGATGTTCAAATTCTGAAATATCAGTGCTGTATAATATGGCGAATGATCCGATGCCAAGTGAAATGCTAACTATGAATTGGGATGCATTGCCAACGAGTGTGTTCAAGATGATTTCTTTTCGGTCTTGTTTATCAAAATACAACATTCGACCAATAAAGTTTCCTGCATAGGCAGGTGTAACAACTCCGGAAACGATTCCCGATAAAAAGGAATGCCATCGATCTGAAGTGTCCATATTCTTTGAGGCGACAATAGCTTTCCATTTTAGCCATTCTATGAACCAATTGATAGGCATAAAACTCACGAATAAAAGAGCTAAAACAAAATTTATATTTTCAGGCAATTCAAAACCTTGCGGGAAGGCATTAATTTTTTTGAACAGTAAAAAAGCAATGGCGCAAAACACACCTAATTTTAGGATCAGGAACAAAATCGAACGAAATTGTTTAGTTTTAATCACAAATGTCAATTTAGTGTCTGAAGATAAGATAATTCTAGGAATTGACCCGGGGACTACGGTCATGGGGTACGGTTTAATTCATGTTAAAAAGCAGGAAATTACCTTGGTGAATTTTGGGATCATTCAGCTCAAAAAAATTGACAATCATGCAGATAAACTCAAAAGAATTCTAGACAGATTAAACGGCTTAATTCTAGAATTTAAGCCCGACGAGATGGCCATTGAAGCCCCTTTTTTCGGTAAAAATGTGCAGTCTATGCTTAAGCTGGGAAGAGCCCAAGGTGTTGCAATAGCGGCGGCGTTGAATCATAACGTCCCATACGAGGAGTACTCCCCTAGGCGGATTAAGCAGGCGATTACAGGCAAGGGTGGTGCCTCAAAAGAACAGGTGGCTGCAATGCTTCAAAGTCTTCTTAAGTTTGAAGAAATGCCAAAATATCTTGACGCCACCGATGGTCTTGCGGTTGCACTCTGTCATCATTACTCAAGAGGGAAAGGGGAAAACAATAAAAACAAGTCGAGTAGCTGGGCTGGTTTTATTCAAACAAACCCAAAAAGATTAAAGAAATGAGTTTGATTGAAATATATACAGATGGTAGCTCTCGCGGCAATCCTGGCCCGGGAGGGTATGGTATTGTGCTTTCTTACAAGGGAAATGAAAAAGAAATTTCTCAAGGTTTTAGAAAAACAACCAACAATAGAATGGAACTACTGGCTGTTATTGTTGCTATTGAAAGTTTAAAAACACCTAAAATTCCAGTAAAAGTATATTCTGACTCAAAATATGTAATTGATGCCATCACGAAAGGTTGGTTGGATTCTTGGATTGTAAAACGATTTAAAGGAAAAAAAAATCAGGACCTTTGGATGCGTTATCATGCTTCCTCAAAACCATTTAATATTACTTTTGAGTGGGTGAAGGGCCATGCTGGAAATCCAAAAAATGAGCGCTGTGATGTCTTGGCCGTCGAGGCGTCAAAAAAGGATAATCTTGAAATCGACAAGGTCTACGAAGAATCTGACGAGGGCAACCGTTTATTGTGAACCAATAACTGTCACAAATCCATGCAGATCTTGCTGTGTTCCGCCAAACATGGTACCTGATAATTTGTAGAAATATACGCCATCAGTGCACTTCTCTTGCCCATTATCTGTTCCGTCCCAAAGAAAAGTACCTGTTTGATCCGTTCTGTTCCACATTACATTGCCCCATCTATTCAGAATAACAATATTGAATTTTTCAAAAGCTTCATATGGAAGACTTAAAATATCATTTGTACCATCCCCGTTGGGCGTTAGTACATTAGGAACCCATATAATGGGATCATTTATATCTATGAGTATTTCGTAGCTGTCCGTACAGCCGATATCATCAATAATTGTTAGTATTACAGGATACTGACCTGAAATTCCGTAAGCATTCGTTTGGTCTTCACTTATCGCGCTGAATGCTGTTGTTCCATCACCAAAATCCCATGACCAACTAACGATACTGGTACTTTGGGCACTGGATTCATCAATAAAATTGATGATATCATTTTGATCTGCAGGGTTCGGACCTGCTGTAAAAAATGCGCTTAATCCATCGTCTCCTACGGTGATTTCATCAAGCGGAATAATCAACTCACATCCCAAGTCATCCGAAATAATTACCTCAGGGTTATAGGTATTGCTTTCAGGGTAATTGTAAAAGAAGTTTAGGGTATCGAAAAGTGTATTTCCATCTCCAAGATTCCATGTGATATTACTTACATTAACGGGATTGTTCAAGGAGAAATTTGCTCCTTGGGTACATTCACCGTCGGTCTGGAACCAGTTCGCGGTGGCACTTGGCCCGCCAATTGTTAAATAATCCGTTAGAACAGTATCATCAGTACAACCATATGCATCAGTTATGGTTAAACTTAAAGAGAAAACTCCAGGTAACGCATAGGTGCTACTCGGGTCCTCCAATACAGATTGATTTCCATTACCGAAATTCCAAATCCATGACTGAATGGGTCCGTATGAAAGAGAAGAGTCTTGAAAACTCCCAAATATAGGTGGGCAAACAAAGGAACCATCTGCATTCACAGCTGCTCCCGTTAAGGAATAGTTTGGAATTGCTGTCGGGATAGAAACCGTAATTAAATTACTGACAGTATCAGTACAACCATTTCCGTCCGTTGCAATTAGACTTAATTCATGTAATATACTGGATGTATTCTCAGGAATGTTCGTTTCATTAAAAATGGTATTTAAATTTTGTTCGGTTGAAAATAAATCATCGTCAATTAGCCATTCATACGTAATGGGGAAAAGTCCATTTGACGCATTATTGGCAATGATATTACCACCGTTACAGATGACATTTTCTACAGAGAAAAAAGCATTCGGTTGTGTTATCGTTATTGGAATCGAGGCAGGAGAGGATTGGCAGCCAAATTCATCTGTTGCTATAAGTTGACCGTAAAAGGTGCCAACACCATTAAATGTATGACTTACAGGGCTATTGTCTGAAACAGTGACGCTACTTGAGTCATCTGTAAAACTAAAGTCAAAGGAACTTAAATCAAGACCATTTAGCGAAATGGAATTATTACTAAAATTCACAAGAAAAGGAGAACATCCAATCGTATTGTCAGGGGCTATAACAGCAAATGGATTGGCTAAAACGGATATTGGCAGTACTGTCGAAGCAGCACAATTGACGCTATTTGTAGCGGTTAAAGTAATATCATAGGTACCAGGGTTTGAATACGCATATCCCACTTCTGGGCCGTTGTTAATCACATCTCCATTGCCCATATCGAAGGACCAAGAGGCCAATGGATGTGGAGAGGGTGGTTGATCCCACGTCAAACTTGCATCCAACATCTGAAGCGAATCTCCTGCACAAACGGAATCATTTGAAAGGCTAAATATGGGTTCAACAAGTGAGATGTCAATGTTTTTTGTGGTACTATCACCACATCCGGTTGTCAAGTTGTATATGACTTGCTCTATCGTGTAGCTTCCATAATCAGTATAATTGTGGCTGCTGTTGCCCACATTTAAACCATCAAGTTCAGGTTCGTCTATCACAGTGTTCGCTGTGCCATCTCCCCATTTCCAGATCATTAAAACATCGTCAGAGGGAACGCCATGATTTGAATTATCGGATACATCGACAGTAACTGGTAACGAATTCGGGTTACAAAACAAAATATTGTCTGGTTCAAATTCAGATATTGGTGCGAAAATATATATCAGCGAATCAATCTGTAAAGAATCCTTGCAACCCCGATAGTCTACAACCAAAAGCACATCGAAATACCCTGTATCCGTCGTGAATTGGTACATTGGATTGGCTTCTGTAGAGCTACCATCCGTAAAATCCCAGAAATATGATATTTCAGAGGAATCCGGGTTACTGGGGTTTGTTTCAATGGAAGAAGTAAATGCAAAGTCTCGCTTCACACAGTTTTGCGTTGTATCAACTGAAAAGTCAACAGATAAAAGATCTCCAACGGTGATGTGCTCTGATAAACTGAGTGTTCCCGTACATCCTGAAACTGTTTCAACTGTTAGGTTAATGTCATATAAGCCGATGGAGTACGTTTGTTCAGGAGGATTTTCTCCGGAGAAAGAATTCCCATTTCCAAAATCCCATTCCCAACTATTGATTGGATTCGCTGGATTAGGTGAGGAGGAAGTATCGTTAAAGGCAACAGTCAGAGGGTCGCATCCTCCGGTAGGATCAGCATCAAAACCGACAAGTAAGTCCTCTACATTAATGTATCCCAATTCTGTGAACGCGCCCGTACAGCCGTTTGCTGTTGTCATGGTTAAGCTCACATTGTAAGAACCCGCTGAGCTGTATATTTGGCTGGGAGGATTTTGTCCACTAAATGTTTCTCCATTTCCGAAAATCCAATTAAAAGTTTCCCCGACTGGTGAAGTGTTTATGAAATTGACACTAGCTGGAGCACAATCCGTCGTAATATCTGCCGCGAAGGACGGAACAGGTGTAGCTTCTACGACAATCTCACCGCTCAAGCTACCAGAGCAACCTGAGGTCGTATTATTTGTGGCAAGCTGAATATTGTAGGTCCCAGCTCCCGAGAAGGTGAAAGTGGGGTTTTCTTCATTACTGCTCCCAAGTCCTCCAAAGTTCCATTCCCATTGATTGGCTCCTGCAGTTGAGTTGTCCTGAAATTCAACTGCCTCACCGACACATACGGTTTCAGGAAAAATAAAATCGGCTTGATAGTTTGATACACTTATGTTTTCAATCACTGTATCCGCGCATCCGTTGTCTGTATCAGTTATGATAAATGAGATGTCATAATTACCTACTGTGTTGTAGGTTTGGTCAGGCGGGTTCGCCACATTTTCAGTATTTCCATTTCCAAAATCCCAGGAATAACTGTAATTGGCCTGCGTACTACCATTCATTTCAAAACTCAAGGTTAAAGGAACTGTACAGCCCAAGCCCATTGGATCAAAATTCGCATCGGGTGTAGGTAAAATAGTAATGTAGCTATCTTTAACTTCGGGATCTGCAATCCCGCTCGCATTGGTAACGACCAAAACAACTGTATAGGTGCCTGGCAATGAATACGAATGAACGACAGTTTCTTCTGAGGCTGAATTACCGTCACCAAAGTCCCATACAAATTCTTGAAGTGGAGGACCTCCGTTGGCAGATGAAGTACTAGTAAAAGATATTGTTTCTCCCACGCATGCCACCAAAGGACTTGCTGAAAAGTCAGCTAGTGGTGCTTGAGTTCTGCTAAAAAAACCGACGAGCAGAGCAATACAAAGGAGAGTTATTTTTATATACATAAGATGTTTAGACAACTAAAGATATGAAATTGACGTATTTTTTACAGAATAAGACGCATTTCCCTCAAATTAATATAGACGAATACCATTTTTTGTTCGAATCATAATCTAATTGTTTTCGTTCACAGATATCACGAATTTGTTCCTCATTTACCTTACCCAAACCAAAGTATTTCGAATCTGGGTGGGCGAAATACCAGCCGCTTACGGAGGATGCCGGCATCATTGCTAGACTTTCCGTTAAATGAACACCAATGTTTTTGGGAACATCAAGAAGCTCAAAAAGTCCAATTTTCTCGGTATGATCTGGACAAGCTGGATAACCTGGAGCCGGACGTATTCCAGAATATTTTTCTTTGATGAGCTCGTCATTAGATAAGTTTTCATTTGGGGAATAAGCCCATAGATTAGTTCGAACCTCATGATGGAGATACTCAGCAAAGGCCTCGGCAAGACGATCGGCAAGTGCTTTTAGTAAAATAGAATTGTAATCGTCATTATCGGCTTCAAATTGGTTGATATATTTTTCAATACCGATACCACTTGTCACTGCAAATGCACCGATAAAGTCTATAATGTCATTAGATTTTGGTGCAATAAAATCTGCGAGTGCAAAGTTTGGTTGGCTTTTGGCTTTCTTCGCTTGTTGTCGAAGTGTTCTTTGGGTATATAGTGTTTTTGATCTCTCTATATCTGAATATATTTCTATGTCATCTCCCACTGAATTTGCTGGGAATAAACCCAGGACTCCTTTTGCTTGCATCCAATTTTCTTTTTGGATTTTTTCGAGCATTTCTTGTGCGTCCTTAAATAATTTTACCGCTTCCTCGCCAACAACCTCATCTTTGAGTATATTTGGGAAGCGGCCATGTAGCTCCCATGTTTGAAAAAACGGCGTCCAATCGATGAAGGGAATCAGGTCTGAAATAGCAACATTATCAATTATAGTGATACCTAATTTTTTTGGTTCTTGAATTCTGCTATTATCAAAACTTAACTCAAGTGCATTGGCTCGAGCCTCTGCTATGGGGATCAGTTTTTTTGCTTTTAAGTGCTTTTCATGTTGTAGTCGCAGTTTGTCATAATCTGTTTGAAGTTCCTCAATGAATGCATCTTTTTTGTCTCCTAGTAAACTTTCTGCCACCGTTACAGATCGGGAGGCATCTAAAACATGGACTGTTTGTCCTCGGTTATAGTGCTCATCAATTTTAACCGCTGTATGTACCTTAGAAGTTGTAGCACCACCAATAAGTAAAGGGATATTCAGTTTAGCTTTCTCTAGTTCCTGTGCAACATGTACCATTTCATCAAGTGATGGTGTAATTAATCCACTTAGTCCAATGATATCTACATTTTCTTCTTTGGCAACAGCGATAATTTTTTCAGCTGGAACCATGACTCCCAGGTCTAGGATTTCATAGTTATTGCATCCTAGCACAACACCCACTATATTTTTACCAATATCATGAACATCACCTTTAACAGTTGCCATCAATATCTTACCAGAAGATTCTACCTTTCCACCTTTCTCTGCCTCGATATAAGGTAGAAGATATGCTACTGCTTTTTTCATGACACGTGCAGATTTTACAACTTGTGGAAGAAACATTTTACCACTTCCAAATAAATCTCCAACAACGTTCATTCCATCCATCAAAGGTCCTTCAATTACTTGAATTGGACGCTCATAATTAGTTCTACACGCTTCAACATCTTCATCGATAAACTCCACAATTCCCTTAACAAGTGCGTGAGCGAGTCGGGCTTCAATATTTTGGTCTCTCCAAGATAAATCGATGGCTTTCTTCTTTCCTGAACCTTTTACTGTTTCTGCATATTCCAGTAACCTCTCAGTCGAGTCATCTCTTCTATTAAGCAGAACATCCTCGACATATTCTAATAAAACAGGGTCAATATCCGAGTATATTTCTAACATTGAAGGATTTACAATACCCATACCCATTCCATTTTTTATGGCATGGTATAGGAAAGCAGAATGCATCGCCTCTCTTACTTTATTATTCCCACGAAATGAGAAAGAAACATTTGATACACCACCGCTAACATGCGCTCCAGGCAGGTTTTCTGTGATCCATTTTGTGGCACGAAAAAAATCTAGGGCATTGGTCTTATGTTCTTCCATCCCTGTGGCAACAGGGAATATATTAGGATCGAAAATAATATCTTGTTTATTGAAGCCGACCTCTTGAACAAGAATGTTGTATGACCTTTCGCAAATCTGTATTCGCCTCTCGTACGAATCAGCTTGCCCTTTTTCGTCAAAAGCCATAACAATTACAGCGGCTCCAAAATTTTTAATCGTTTTTGCCTGCTCCTTGAATTGTTCAACGCCCTCTTTGAGAGATATGGAGTTTACCACTCCTTTTCCTTGAATGCACTTTAGACCAGCCTCAATAATTTCCCACTTGGAGCTATCAATCATTACTGGTACTCTGGCAATATCGGGCTCTGCAGCGATCAGATTTAAAAAAGTGACCATCGCTTCCTTTCCATCAATCATACCTTCATCCATATTGATGTCGATAATTTGCGCCCCACCATTTACTTGCTCTAAAGCAACAGCAACAGCAGCTTCGTAGTCTCCAGCTTGAATCAGTCTAAGAAATGCCCTTGAGCCCGTAACATTTGTTCGTTCTCCAATATTAACGAAATTGCTCTCTTTTGATACTATGAGAGGTTCAAGGCCTGAAAGCTGAAGTTTAAGGTTTTCCATATTCAAAACTTTCTAGGTTTATATTGCTGGACCATTTCAGATATTTCCTGAATATGTTCAGGTGTTGTTCCGCAACAACCGCCAATAATATTGACCAGCCCTTCCTCTAAGAACACTCTGATTTGCTCTCGCATTATTTCGGGAGATTCTTCATATTCCCCAAATTCATTTGGTAGCCCAGCATTGGGATGTGCGCTTACCGGAAATGTTGATTTTTTATTTAGGATCTGCAGATAAGGTCGCATCATATTGGCGCCAAGGGCACAATTTAAGCCTATACTCAACAATGGGATATGTGATAATGATATCAAAAACGCTTCTGTCGTCTGACCGGTTAATGTACGGCCACTTTGGTCCGTGATAGTCCCTGAAACCATTATGGGAAGTGTTATTCTCCTTTCGTCAAAAACCTCTTGAATTGAGAATAGCGCTGCTTTTGCATTCAGTGTATCAAAAACTGTTTCTACGAGCAGTAAGTCAACTCCTCCCTCAATTAGGGCATTTACTTGTTCTTTGTAAGCAACTGTCAAGGCATCAAATGTTATTGCCCTATATCCAGGGTCATTTACATCCGGAGAAATTGAAGCTGTCCTGTTGGTTGGCCCAATGGAACCAGCAACAAAACGTGGTTTATCAGAATATTCGTTCGCCACCTCTTTTGCAATGCGTGCACTTTGATAGTTAATGTCAAAGACGGCATGCTCTAGATCGTAATCGGCTTGCGCAATGCTTGTTCCCGAAAAGGTGTTGGTCTCAACAATATCTGCTCCAGCATTAAAGTAAGCACGGTGGATATTTTTAATCGTTTCAGGTCGTGTTATCGACAAAAGGTCGTTGTTCCCTTTTAAAGGCTTATGGTGTTCTTCGAACGCTCCCTCCCGAAAGTCAAATTCTTCAAAATTATGTCTTTGAATCATGGTTCCCATGGCTCCATCAAGCACTAGAATATGGTCCTCCAAAAGGGGTTCAATATTTGTTTTCATGTATAAATTTAAGTGAAGAAGGGTGAGTACATCACACTAACTTATCTATCGGATACATCCGCTGGAATTGGCACCTTATTTATGATGAACAGGTTGCCAAGGAGTCAAAGGGCCATTCCCTCATCCTTTCTTCATAAGTTTATAAAAAGAACTTTTAATAAAAGTAATGCAAATAGTTTTTCAACCCAATAAATAAAGTAAAAAAGTTTCCTGATTGAGACGGGTTCAAATCCTCGTACGATAAATAAGCCCTGAGGTGTTAAAAATATAATTTTTGAGTTCTAATTGCATGAGAAGTGACTGAACGAGCGAGGGGTGTAGGCGTGATGAATCGAAGAGCTTATCAATATGCACCTCCTTATGTTCTTGGATGGTTTCCATCAATCTTCTTTCTTCCTTAGATAATATCAAATGACTTTTTGCTTTTTCTTTGTGGGCATTTATTTTCCAATTCATAAGTTCAAATAAATCTGAAGGTGCGGTGATGATATGTGCCAAATTTGTTTTGATGAGTTGGTTGCACCCTGCGAGCTCATTTTGTGTTATTGAATTCGGGAAGGCCATAACCTCTCTAGAATAACTGTTTGCCAGTCTGGCGGTAATCATTGAGCCACCTTTTAAAGGTGATTCGACTACAATAGTTGCGTCTGCCATACCGGCGATAATTCTATTCCTTTGAGGGAAAGTATATTTGCTTGGTTTTTGATTGAAATGAAATTCACTAATTAATGCGCCTCCTGAAGTAATAATTTCCTTTGCTAAAGGTCTGTTCTTTTTCGGATAAATCATTTTTAACCCATGTCCAAGTATGGCAATTGTTGGCACTCTATGCTTTATGCAGTATTGATGGACGAGTGTGTCAATACCTAATGCCAAACCGCTTATAACTATAACACCGGATCCTTTGAGCGAGGAGATTAATTGTTCAACGATTTGTGTGCTTGCGGGAGAACACTTTCTGGTTCCAACTACGGATAATATTTTTTTGTTTTGTAGATTTAATTTTCCTAAAACATTCAATTGTACAGGGCCATCCTTACATTCTTTGAGTTGGAATGGATATTCCTTTTCGTCATAAAATAGAGAACGAATGTCATGTAATTGGTTGAATTCTAAGTTAAGCTGCGCCTGCTCAAGCGCTTTTTCTCTTTTTATTTTTTTGAGCATGTCCAAAGAAAGTCCTGAAGCATCTTCTAATTTGGAATAAGAGTATTCAAAAATTGAATTTAGACTTCCTATTCTTTTTCGTAATATTTTGAGTTTGCTTTTTTTGAATCCGTGTAGGTAAGCAGCAGCGATTTTATATAGTTCCGTTTGATTCTCCAAAATTTTATTAGTTTCGTTATATTAAGATAACAAAATTTTAGATGAGATTTAGCTTCCAATTCCTTCTTTTATTTTCCTTTTATTTCATCATATTTAATTCTTATTCGCAAGTGAGCGGCGTCGTTAAAGACGGAAACTCTCGAGAACGATTGGTTGGTGCAAGAGTTGAAATTATGGGGGGTGGTCCAAAGACTGCTTGCGATGTAAATGGTGAATTTTCACTCGAAGTAAGTGAATTTCCTGCCTGGGTAAAATGTTCAATTTCTGGATATATGCCGGATTCAATTCAAATTAATTCAGCTCAAGTGCTTTCCTTTGAGCTTTTTGAGCAGGTTCTCGAGATAAGAACTGTTGTTGTCTCTGCTGGTCGGCGAAATCAAAATATTGAGGATGTTTCTGTCTCTATGGAAATCATTACACCAGAGCTGATAAATAATAAGGGTTATTCGAATCTTGAGCAGGTGGTCGACCAAAGCCCAGGTGTTTATGCGATGGATGGTCAAGTAAGTATCAGGGGTGGTGGCGGATATGCTTATGGTGCAGGAAGTCGAGTTCTACTTTTGTGGAATGGTATTCCTATGATGTCCCCTGATGTAGGTGATGCAAAGTGGAATTCTATTCCGATGGAGCAAGCATCTCAAATTGAAATTATGAAAGGGGCTTCGTCGGTGCTCTATGGAAGTGGAGCCTTGAACGGTGTAATATCATTAAGTGAGAAAGAACCAAGTCCTAAAGGTACCTTCAAGGCAAAAATTCAATCAGGGATTTATGATAATCCAAGGAGAAGTTCGATGAGATGGTGGAATAAAAATCCAACCTTTCATTTGGCTGACCTTTGCTATGGTAAATCGAGAAAAAACACCGGTTTTACAATAGGTGCCAACGCTTATATTGATTCAGGCTTTAGAAAAGAAGAAAATGAGGAGCGCTATCGTTTGAATGGCTCATTTTATTTCAAACCCAAAAAGAATAAAAATCTCAAGGCAGGTCTATCATACAATATGCAGTATCAGGATATTGGAGTATTTGTGCTTTGGAAGAATGATTCGATGGGTCTAGAACCACAGGACAATACCATCGACCGCCAGAAGTCAATCCGGCTCAGTGTGGATCCTTACCTCAAGCTCTATGATAAATTTAAAAACAAGCACTACTTTAGGTCTCGGTACTATCTCGTTACCACAGGAAATACAAAAAATATCTATGCCAGTTCCCTGGCAGAGATGTATTATTTTGACTATCAATTTCAGCGAAATCTTAGTGCAGGGAATACATTGACGGCAGGTTTTTCGAATACAAATAATAGAGTCGTAAGTGGTGTATTTGGTGATCATTTATCCGAAAATGCGGCTGCGTACGCACAGCTGGAAAGTAAATTCAGAAAAATGGACTTATCCCTTGGGATGCGTCTTGAGTGTTACAAGATTGATACCTTAGATTTCGATTCGAACATCTATTTTAATTATTTGAATAAGGATGAGGTATTGGACTCCTTGGCAGTTCCTATTTACCCTGTTTTTCGCGCTGGGTGGCATTATGAGCTGGCCCCCAGCTCACACATAAGAGCATCTCTAGGGCAAGGAATTCGTTTTCCCTCTGTTGCTGAAAGATTTGTTTCAACTTCTGTAGGGGGATTAATCATTTTCAATAATCCTGAGCTCAAACCTGAAAAGGGATGGGCAGCTGAGGTGGGGTATAAGCAAATTTTAAAAATGGGGGATTGGAAGGGTTATTTTGATGTTTCAGGATTTCTCAATCAGTACAGTAACATGGTTGAGTTTACTTTCGGTATTTATAATCCAGATACCATAGCTTTATCTACCGATCCGAATGATAATTTGGGCTATATCTTAAATTGGGTCGGTTTTCAAGCGCAAAATGCGGAACGAGCAAGAATCGCAGGTTTAGAATTTTCTTTCAACAGCATGGGTAAAATAGGGGATGTAGAGCTAACCTCTTTGCTTGGGTATACCTATATGGATCCAGTAAGCCTAAATCAAGATTCTATTTACCGACAAACCTTTTCAGATACAAGTGTAAATCTCCTAAAGTATCGCTTCCGGCATTTGGCCAAGGTTGATATTCAAGCAACCTATAAGAAGTTCTTCGTTGGATTTAGCTGCAGATATAATAGTTTTATGCAAAACATAGATGCTGTATTCGAGCAAGATGTCGATCCGACAGATGCTGAGCTATACATTTTACCGGGATTGGCCAAATATAGATCACTGTATAACAGGGGGAGCTTTGTAGTGGATACGCGAATGGGGTTCAAAATTAATGATGCCATGAAAATAAATTTCATTGCCAACAACGTTTTAAACGCAGAGTACGTAACAAGACCTGGAGATATACAGCCTCCAAGGAGTTTTGTTTTACAGCTTCAGTTTCAATTTTAAAAAGAAATCAGATGCGGAACATTTTATTCATTCTTTGTTTGGGTGCAATACCCTTGTTTTCTTTAGGTCAGTTATCGGGCGTTGTGACCGATATGAATTCCGGAGAGGCTATAATTGGTGCCAAAGTTTTTGCATCAGACGGAAATAAAGCGATCACCAATTTTGACGGTGAGTTTACATTGAAGACTTCTTCTTTTCCTGTGACCTTGGTTACTAAAATGCTTCAATATACAACAGACTCAACAGTCGTGAAATCTTCTGGGAGGGTAAATATAAAATTAGGAGAACCTGTAACAGATCTTCAAATGGTTGTCGTTTCTGCTGGTCGAAGAAAACAAGCCATAGAAGAGGTTCCCGTATCGATTGAAATTATTAAACCCGAGCTAATCGATAACAAAGGTATTACAAGTTTAGACCAGGCAATAGAGCAGACGCCTGGAGTTTCAACATATGACGGTCAAGTTAGTATTCGTGGTGGAAGTGGTTTTTCTTATGGGGCAGGGAGTCGAGTTTTATTGTTGTGGAATGGAATGCCTTTACTTTCAGGATATGCCGGTGATACACAATGGAATGCCATTCCCATGGAACAAGCCGCTCAAATTGAGGTGATGAAAGGAGCTTCGTCTGTTCTTTATGGAAGTGGGGCATTGAATGGCATTATTGCCATTCGGGAGCGTGAACCGGGAACGACTCCAGTTACCAAGCTTAAGGTCCAATACGGCGTTTATGATAATCCAAGACGAGCTTCTTTAAAATGGTGGGACACCAATCCAATGACCCAACAGGTTGAGTTCTACAGAAGTCAAATGTTCAAAAATGTGGGTTATACGATTTCCTCCACCTTGTTCCATGATGACGGTTATAAAAATCAGGAGTTCGAATATCGAGGACGTGTGAGCGGAACACTTTATTATCGGCCCAAAAAATGGAAAAAAGTAAAGGCGGGAATTGGGTATAATTATCAAATTCAAAAAACGGGTAATTTTATCATTTGGGAAAATGATTCTTTAGGCTACACTCCTCAGGGAGGAATTGATACAAGTAATGCTGCATCCACTTTAACCTATACAATCGGTCATAGGTTGTTTATTGATCCGTATTTAAAGATTATCGATAGACACAACAATAGGCACACCTTTAAAAATAGAATGTATTATGTAAAAAATATTATTCTTGGTAATGAAGATCAAAATAACCTTGCAACTATTTACAACAATGATTACCAATTTCAAAAATCATATGCCAACGGCTTGACATTGATTTCGGGAGTATCTAGCTTATATAATGTTGTTAATTCAGCGCTTTTTGGGGACCATAGCTCATGGAACTCTGCGATCTTCGCTCAAATTGAGCACCACGTAGGAAATTTCGATTTTACTGCAGGCTTGCGTTTGGAATATTTTGAAATGGATGGAGAACGTGGAGATAGTGATTTTCTAATCGCAAAAAAAGACTCAACAGTTTTGCCTTTTTACCCGGTAGCTCGTTCTGGATTTCATTACAAGTTAGCTGAGTATACGCACCTCCGTGCCTCCATTGGTCAAGGAATACGTTATCCTGCAGTAGGTGAACGTTTCATACAAACTAGTGTTGGGGCATTAAATATTTTTCCGAATGCAGAACTGAGACCGGAGATTGGTTGGGCAGGAGAGATTGGAATCAAGCAAGGTGTTCGCATCGGTGATTGGAAAGGAATGCTCGATGTTTCTGGATTTATTAATGAATACAAAAACATGATCGAATTTACCTTTGGTATTTATAACCCAGAAGGTGTAACATTGACTACTAATGACCCTGAAGATATCGGCTATATCTATAAATGGGTTGGTTTTAGGGCGCAAAACGCTGAGGCGGCTAGAATTACGGGAATCGATTTTTCCTTTAATAGTATGGGTAAAATAGGCGAGTTTGAAATCGTATCGCTCATTGGATACACCTATATGAATCCTATCAGTTTAAATACGGACTCGCTGTATCAATCGACTTTTTCAGACACGTCAGGTAATATATTAAAATACAGATTTAATCATTTGGCAAAATTAGATGTTGAGGTGACCTACAAAAAGTATAGTGCAGGAATATCCATGCGATATGGTGGCTTTATGAGAAATATTGATAGAGTCTTTGAGGAACCAATAGCAGGTTCAACTTATATTTTACCTGGGTTAAAAGAATATAGAGAGATATATAATAAAGGAAATTTGGTTTTTGATGCAAGGCTTGGGTATAAGTTAAACGATACCTATCGATTTGGATTTATGGTGAATAACTTGTTTAATTCTGAATACACAAGTCGTCCTGGAGATATTCAACCTCCACGCAATTTTTCTCTTCAAGTTCAAATGAAATTTTAATGCGTGTACTAGCCGTTATTCCTGCGAGATATGAATCTACTAGATATCCAGGGAAGCCATTAATTGATTTAGCAGGTAAAAGCATGATTCGTCGTGTATACGAAGGAGTTGAGAAGTCCAATTTAATCTCAAAGGTTATTGTCGCGACTGATGATCCACGAATTGTAGATGAGGTAGCATCCTTTGGAGGAGATGTAGCCATGACTGGAGCACATCATGTAAATGGTACCGGTCGTTGCGTTGAGTTGGCATCCTCTCTAGATTCTTTTGATGTGGTCATTAATGTGCAGGGTGATGAACCATTGATTCGATCTGAACAACTGGATGCATTGATTCATTCTTTTCAGGATGACACTGTTGATATTTCCACATTGGCAATTGCAAGTTCTTCCGAAGCTGACTGCTTCAATGAAAATCGGATTAAGGTGGTGATGGATGAGCATGGCAATGCACTTTACTTTTCTCGCAGCCCTATTCCGAATCAGTCTAAAACAAAAAATACTATTTCGTTTTACAAGCATATCGGTATTTATGCCTTCCGCAGAGAGATTTTACTTGAGACCCAAAATATGGAGCCTTGTGCACTAGAACTTTCCGAGTCACTTGAGCAGTTACGTTGGATGTATCATGGAAAGAAAATAAGGGTAGTTGAAACCTCCATGGAGACGCCAAATATAGATTCTCCTGAGGATGTAGAGAAAGTTCTGAGACTCCTCAATACATAGTGTAGAATGATTCGATTTTCTTTTTAACTTTGAAATATGGCATCGTTTGACATCATTTTATTCGATCTTCTTGTAAAACATAATTGTGTAATTGTTCCCGATTTTGGTGGCTTTGTTTCAAAAAGGGTTTCTAGCAAAATCGATTTTGATCAAGGCATCATTATACCTCCATCAAAGCATTTATTATTCAATAAACATTTAACGGCCAACGACGGACTTTTCCTTGCGGCTTATGCCGATCAGAACGGCTTGAGTTATATTGAAGCAGAGGAAAAGCTAAAAGAGATGGTTCTAAATTTCCAGAGGGAATTATCTGCAGGAAAAGAGCTTGTGTTTCCTAGAATTGGAGTACTAAAGCGTTCTGCGGATGCTTTTTACGCCTTTTCTCAGGACAAGGAATTTAACCTTCTATCGGATGCCTATGGTTTAACAAAGCTCGAATTTGAGGCTGTAAAAATGAATAAAGAAGAGCCTTTAGTTGAGGAGGTTCCTAAGTTAAATACAGAAAGGGTAACAATAAATCCTAATGCCAAGTCCTTGAGAAGGAAAAAGATATTGAGATATGCTGCTGCCGCATGTCTTTTACCTTTGATAGTGTATACATTTTGGATCCCTTTCAAGTCAGATTTCTTCACTTCCGGTTTAATATCGATACATGACTTCGATCCATTTTATACAAAGGAAGTTGGTATGTATCAACCTACTCCCTCAAAGATCAGTTACGAAGCAGACCCAGGGCTTGGAGTGAAAGAAACCAAAAATACTTTGGATGATGCCCCTTCGGAAGAGTTCATTGCTACTGCGAATAACCAAGGCATTGAGTCCAGTGAAAACCAAGTATCAGAGGTGTCAGAAGTATCAATAAATGAAGCCTCCGCCCCTGAAAATGTTCAAGCCCCGTATTCAAAACAGTTCATTGTAGGATGCTTTTCAGTGAAAAAGAATGCAATCAATTTTAAAAATAAAATCGCAGCAGATGGATTCGTTCCCCTAATTTTAGAAGGTGGAAAGTTACATAGAGTATCTATGGGTCTGACATATTCTAAAGAGGAATACAATCGGCTGCAAGCTAGTGCCTCATCCATGGGCTATAAAGGCTGGACCTTAAAACAATAACCTTTTATGAAATTAATTTTTACACTATTTCTGTGTCTTGGTTTTGCCATAGGCACAAACGCACAAAGCTTTAAAAATACAAAAGATAGTAAGTATAACTTCAAACAAGTTCAGCGACTTTCTGCCTCTCCTGTTGAGAGTCAAGGAAGAACTGGTACTTGCTGGAGCTTCTCGGCTTTGTCCTTTTTGGAGTCTGAAATTATGAGAATCAAAAAGAGCGATGATCCAATTGTGCTTTCAGAGATGTTTATCGTTAGAAAGGCATACGAGGAAAAGGCAAAAAAATATGTTAGAATGGATGGTAGAACAAATTTTGGTGAGGGTGGTGCCTTTCATGATATTCCGTTCGTAATCAAAAATTTTGGCATTGTTCCCCGGTCCGTATATTCCGGTTTGAAGAAAAGGAAAGATGTTTACAATCATGGTAGCATGTTTGATCGTTTAGATTCGATTGTTCAACAGGCAAATCTATCAGGGAATGGAATTCAAGCGGAGTGGCTTGCTGCCTATAATGCAGAACTAGATAACGGTATTGGAGTACTTCCAACAAATTTTAAGTACAAAGGGTCGAATTACACGCCTAGGACATTTTATAATTCATTGGGCATTGATATGAATAATTATGTTTCACTAACTTCTTTCACCAACCATAAAATATATCAAAAATGTATGCTACAGATTCCTGACAATTGGTTGTGGGATGTGAGTTATAATATAAAAGTTAATGAGTTATTTGAGAGTACATTACACGCCTTGAAAAGTGGCTACACGGTAGCTTGGGGAGCTGATGTTTCTGAAGACGGATTTAGTTTCCGAAATGGAATAGCAATTGTTCCTGCGTCCGACGCACAGATTAAAGTTGAAGGTAAAGACAACAAAAACTTCTCTGATGCTGGCGCTGATAAATATTCTGCTGCATTTTTGAACCCCGTGCGAGAGGTTGAGGTCACTCAAGAAATGCGACAAAAGGCTTACGATGAGAAACAAACTACTGATGACCACGGGATGCATATTATAGGTTACAGTGTG
This sequence comes from uncultured Flavobacteriales bacterium, assembly GCA_913051935.1. Classification (GTDB taxonomy): domain Bacteria; phylum Bacteroidota; class Bacteroidia; order Flavobacteriales_D; family Crocinitomicaceae; genus UBA952. Next base: position 29,064 of record CAJXCU010000014.1, on the reverse strand, counting down.
GACCGAAAAGGACGCTATTTTTTCTTGGTAAAAAACTCTTGGGGTACGTCAAATTATCCAGAGGGTTATCTTTACGTTTCTGAGGCCTATTTCAAACTAAAAACAATTAATATTTACTTGCACAAGGAGGCGATTCAGGATCAACTTCGTTCAAAGCTTGGATTGTAATGGTTTGTCATCAAATAGGCCAGCGAAGAATATCTTATTGTAAAACGCATCACCAGTTCAAAACAATTATAATTATCTAGTTGTTGAAATATTTTGAATCCAATGCACAACAAACACAAAATCGGGATTAACGGCTTTGGGCGAATAGGTCGCTATTTCGCAAGACTGGCTATTCTTGATTCTAAAGTTGAGATAGGTTTGGTGAATGACCTGGCAGACATATATACCTTAATGCACCTCTTCAAGTATGATAGCGTTCACGGGGGATTTGATGTAGGTTTCGAGATTGATGGCGATACAGTGCTTTTCGCGAACGGAAAAACCATGCGTTTTTCTCAGCAGCGAAATCCGGCGAACATTGCTTGGTCCGAAAATAATGTGAGTACTGTCGTTGAGTGTACAGGTCAATTCTTAACAGAACCTTTGGCTTCTGAGCATTTGATTGGCGGTGCTAAAAAAGTAGTTCTTTCTGCACCAGCGAAAGACAATCAAATCAAAACCGTCGTTTTAGGTGTGAATGACCATATCCTCACTTCCAAAGAATTGCTTGTTTCGAATGCCTCTTGCACGACAAACAATGTTGCACCAATCGTTAAAGTCATAAAATCTCTTGTTGATATTGAGCTGTGTTATATCTCAACAATTCATAGTTACACTTCCGACCAAAGACTGCATGATGCACCTCACAAAGACTTAAGGAGAGCGAGGGCGGCTGCGCACTCCATTATCCCTACGACAACTGGCGCTGCCAAGGCAATCACAAAGATATTTCCAGAACTTGAAGGAAGGATAGAGGGTGGGGCAATTCGCGTTCCAGTTTCTAACGGTTCAATGTCCGAAATTACTTTCAATGTGGCGGAGGCAATTTCAATTGATGCAATTCATGAAGCGATGATAAAAAGTTCAAAGGGAGAGTTGAAGGGAGTGCTCGGTATTATAAGTGAACCGATTGTATCTATTGATATTGTGGGGTCCCCTCTAAGTTCAGCTTATGATTCCGAACTTTCGAAGTCTTTCGGTAAGGTCATTAAAATTGTGGCTTGGTACGATAACGAATCAGGATACTCCCACCGTCTATTAGAATTAGCAAAAAGAGTGCATTAATACTTATTACTAAGTAATTATACGTAGTGCAGATAGAAAAACACGTAAGACCAAATAGGTGTTGGTATCCATTTTCAGTCTTTATAGCCAAAATACCGTGATGGACTCACTCGTTCTTAACATATTTGACATGTACAAAAAACATTTCTTATGAACGCGAGCAAAATTTTTACAATTCTATTTTCTTTTTCTTTACTAATGCTATCGTCATACTCACTAGCCAATAATGATGATGACCCAAAAGACAATGTAAATGTGAAAGTAATTACATCTTCTATTGATCAAGGAAATGCAACAGTTAAGTGGTTTGATCAGGACATTGATTACATAGAGATCATATCTAACAACAATCAAGTGATTCCTTCTATTCCGGTTTTAGATGCCGATACTTTGCATTTGCATGACCTTACAAACGGAGTTTATTTGATTCATTTTAAATCTAAAGGTAAAATACTTTATACCAAAGAAATTACAGTGCAAAGGTGATTGAGTATGCGCACAAATGAAAAGGGAGCTACGGTTCCCTTTTTTATTTATCTATAGCTGCGATACCAGGTAGCTCTTTCCCTTCAAAATATTCAAGTAACGCACCTCCGCCAGTACTGACATGGCTTATTCTTTTTACGACATTGAATTTTTTTGCAGCAGCAGCACTATCTCCTCCGCCAATCAGGCTATATGCGCCATTTTCTGTTGCTTTGGCTACTGCATTGGCAATAGATTTGGTACCTTCTTCAAATGGCTTTAGTTCAAAGACTCCCATGGGACCATTCCATAAGATGGTTTTGGAATGCTCAATGATTTGTGTAAAGTGTTTGGCAGCTGCAGGACCAATATCTAATCCCATCCAGTCTTCTGATATCTCGTCACTATTTGAAGTGTCAATTTGTGCATCTGCGCTGAATGCATTTGCAACGATAGAATCCAATGGTAGGTGAATCTCGACACCTGAGTCAATGGCTTTCGAAAGAATTTCTTTACAAGTTTCAATACGGTCATTCTCACAAAGAGATGCACCAATTTTACCGCCGAGTGCTTTTTTAAAGGTATAAGCCATACCTCCACCAATAATGATATGATCTGCTACCTTCATAAGGTTTTCTACGATCAATACTTTATCCGAAACCTTTGCGCCTCCAACAATGGCAGTAAAAGGTCTTTGTGTTTCTTCCATGACCTTTCTTGCGCTTTCAATTTCTGCAGTCATAAGTAAGCCACACATTTTATTCTCGCGTGAAAAAAAAGACGCGATATGTGCCGTACTAGCATGTGCGCGGTGAGCTGTTCCGAAAGCGTCATTTACATAACAATCACCAAGAGCTGCGAGTTGATTTGCAAAACTTACATCGCCTTTGGTTTCCTCTTCATAAAAACGAACATTTTCAAGCAATAGAATTTCACCGGTATTTAAATTTTTTGAAAGCGTTTTGGCTTGTTCTCCGATACAGTCATCCGTAAAGAGTACTTTTCGCTTGGTAATTTTTTCTAAATGATTTGCTAAGTGCTTGAGCGAAAAAGTCTGGTCAGGCCCATTTTTAGGTCTTCCTAGATGTGAAATAATAATAATTGAACCTCCATCGGAAACAATCTTATTTATTGTCGGTAATGCAGCTTGCATTCTTTTGTCATCCGTGATTTCAAATGTTTCTTTATTGAGAGGGACATTAAAATCAACTCGAAGTATTGCTTTTCTATCTTTGAAATTGAAGTCATTAAATAAAGCCATATAATTTATTTTGTGCAAAATTAAGAAGTAGAATTGAATAAGAACTGAATTAACTTAAATTACCTTGATGCTCCAAGTTTGATTCAGCAATTGACCGTGATATTTAAGGTGAATAAACCCCGTAATATTTTCAAACTTTCTTTTATTTTTTTTGTTCAAAGAGTGATTAGGAAATAATAATAACTATATTTGATTAAAATTACATCATTTATAAAGATTAAAATATAAACAAATGAAAACACTAAAAATTGGAGATCAAGTTCCATCTTTCGAAGGAGTTGACCAAAACAATGCAAAAATTTCTTCAAGTGATTTTGTCGGTGGTAAATGGGTAGTTTACTTCTATCCCAAAGACAATACCCCAGGTTGTACTGCGCAAGCCTGTAGCTTAAAAGAGGGATATAAAGAGCTTCTGGCGAACGGGATTAAAGTTCTAGGAGTCAGTGCTGATTCGGTTAAAAGTCATGATAAATTTTCGACAAAATTTTCACTTCCTTTCCCATTATTGTCCGACGAAACAAAAGAAGTGATTCATCTTTTTGGGGTGTGGGGTCCAAAAAAGTTTATGGGGCGTGAATACGATGGAATACACAGAATTTCTTTTGTGATTAATGAGCATAACGAGGTGACACATGTTATTCACAAGCCGAAAACAAAAGATCATGCCAATGAAATCTTAAAATTACTAGATTTAAAGTAGAACGTAATTTGTTTACGAACCTATCACTCTACTTTTGATTCATTAAATAACTAAGGTCATAGGCCTAAAAAAAACAAACGATATGCCAAATAAAGAACAAAACAAAGAAAAATTGAAAGCACTCCAGCTGACCATGGAAAAGTTGGACAAAACTTATGGAAAAGGATCTGTAATGAAACTAGGAGATGCACCCGTAGAAAAAATTGACGTTATTCCAACTGGTTCATTGACCCTTGATTTGGCTTTGGGTGTTCAGGGATATCCTAAGGGCAGGGTCGTTGAAATTTATGGTCCCGAATCCTCAGGTAAGACAACGCTTGCAATTCACGCAATTGCTGAAGTTCAGAAACAAGGAGGTATCGCTGCGTTTATTGATGCTGAACATGCATTTGATCAATTTTATGCTAAAAGTTTGGGTGTTGATGTGGCAAACTTGCTCATTTCCCAACCTGACAATGGTGAGCAGGCATTAGAAATAGCAGATAATTTGATTCGTTCAGGTGCGATTGACTTAATCATTGTGGATTCTGTCGCCGCCTTGACACCAAAGGCCGAAATTGAAGGTGAGATGGGTGATTCTCAAATGGGCTTGCAAGCAAGATTGATGTCAAAGGCTTTGCGAAAGCTTACTAGCTCAATTAATAAGGCCGGATGTTGTTGTATTTTTATCAATCAGCTCAGAGAAAAAATTGGTGTAATGTTCGGAAACCCTGAAACTACGACGGGTGGAAATGCATTGAAATTCTATTCCTCAATTCGTTTGGATATCAGAAGGTCAACCCAGCTGAAGGATGGCGATGAGGTTAAAGGAAATCGCGTAAAGGTAAAGGTTGTTAAGAATAAAGTTGCTCCCCCTTTTCGAAGAGCTGAATTCGACGTAATGTATGGAAAGGGTATTTCCAAAATTGGCGAGATTCTAGACTTAGGTGTCGAACTTAACATTTTGAAGAAAAGTGGTTCTTGGTTTTCTTACGGGGAGACCAGACTTGGTCAGGGAAGAGATTCGATAAAAAACCTCTTGTTAGACAACCCAGAGCTTACTGAGGAACTTGAGAAAAAAATAAAAGACGCTCTTGCGTCGCCCGAGGTCGCAGCCGAGGTCGCACAAGATTAAGAGCAAATCGTTTGGAGAAACGGCGCTGAGGCGCCGTTTTTTTTTAATTAGATTTTAGTTAAATTTGACAAAAATGATTTTATGAGAAGAACGAAATTTTATGCAATTTTTGCTTTGTTAATGTGTTTGACATTTTCTATTTCATGCAGAAAAAAAGGTTGTACAGATCCTGCTGCTACCAATTACAATCCAGAAGCTAAAAAGGATGATGGGAGCTGTAATTACGATATTGTGGGATGTATGGATACACTGTCTGTAAACTATAATCCTGATGCTAATATTGATGACGGGAGTTGTGTTTACACACCTTTCATTACAATTAACGGTTCTTCTGATACTACGATTAGTGTTGCAACAACATGGACGGACCCTTACGCTACGGCTGCAAATTATGATGGATCAATTGTTATGGTATCAGATGTAAGCGATGTAGATGCGAGTCAAGTTGGTGATTATTCAGTCACTTATTCTGCTACGAATAATAATGGAACAACTACGGTCGTTAGAACGGTACACGTTGTGATTAATCAAGATACATGGCTTGGCGACTGGAGTGTAAGCGATAATTGTGGGGGAGGAACAGGACTTGCATTAAATGGATCCCCTAATGTTATTGCCGGCGGGAGTAGTGACCAAATTCTAATCACGGATTTTTTCAGCGGAATCACTGGTTCATACGGTACTGCAATCTGCCAAATTGATGGTGAGAACATAACAATAGCCTCCGCCTCAGATGGCGCTCCAGGTGGTTTAGGTGATATTATCTATGAAGGTTTCGGATCCATGAATTCTGATGGGATTAGCTTTACAATTACCTTTACTTGGCAGAATACAACCCCTTTAACAGGTGGCTCTGGTACTTGTCAGGCGACTTATAGCAAATAAGCGTAATACGATTAATTAAGAAAGGAGTGTAGTTCACTCCTTTTTTTTATGTCATAGGTTTGCAAAGATTGAAAGAATAGTCTACTTTTGGCGCCTTAAAATACTATTAATTAGAATTATGGAATCAATTGCAATTTACTTACCAATCATTTTAGCTGTTGCTGGTTTACTGTACATGTTTGTGAAAAAAGCATGGGTAATGAAACAAGACGCTGGAGACGGCAAAATGAAAGAAATATCAGACCACATTTATGAGGGAGCGTTGGCTTTTTTAAAAGCAGAATATAAACTACTAACCTTTTTTGTTTTGGGGTCTAGCCTTGTACTAGCTGGTGTTGCATACATGGTTCCCACTACGGGATATTTAATCATTGTTGCCTTTATTATAGGTGCTATTTTCTCTGCACTTGCAGGAAATATGGGTATGAAAATTGCCACCAAAACAAATGTTAGAACAACCCAAGCGGCAAAAACAAGTTTACCCAATGCATTAAAAGTTTCATTTGGAGGTGGAACTGTTATGGGACTTGGCGTAGCTGGTTTGGCAGTTCTTGGATTAACAGCATTTTTCATATTCTTTTTCCATAATGTAATGGGTGGTGTATGGACAAATACGGCTGATATGACAATTGTACTAGAAACATTGGCTGGTTTTTCATTAGGAGCTGAATCCATTGCTTTATTTGCAAGAGTAGGTGGTGGTATATATACTAAGGCAGCGGATGTAGGGGCTGATTTAGTTGGTAAAGTAGAGGCAGGAATTCCTGAGGATGACCCGAGAAATCCTGCTACCATAGCAGATAACGTTGGAGACAATGTGGGTGATGTAGCTGGAATGGGTGCTGATTTATTTGGTTCCTATGTCGCCACAGTTCTCGCCGCGATGGTATTGGGTAATTATGTGATTGAAGATATGGGTGGAGTAATCAACGATGCTTTTGGAGGTATTGGCCCGATTCTCTTACCAATGGCGATCGCTGGTTTTGGTATTATCATTTCTATTATCGGGACACTATTGGTTAAGATTTCATCGAATGATGCAAAAGAAGCTGAGGTACAAACGGCATTAAATATTGGAAATTGGACTTCAATTGCTTTGGTTGCCATATCTTGCTTTCTTCTTGTGAAATGGATGCTTCCTGCTGAAATGCAAATGACATTTTATGGTGAAGGCTTACAAACCATTTCTTCTATGAATGTTTTCTATGCTACCTTAGTTGGTTTGGTTGTTGGTGCAGCAATTTCATCTTTTACAGAGTATTATACAGGTTTGGGTAAAAAACCTATCTTAAAAATAGTCCAGCAATCCTCAACAGGAGCCGGGACCAATATTATTGCAGGGTTAGCTACTGGTATGATATCTACTTTCTCCTCTGTACTTTTATTTGCCGCGGCCATTTGGACCTCGTATGCTTTCGCAGGTTTTTATGGTGTGGCTTTGGCTGCCTCAGCTATGATGGCAACGACCGCTATGCAGCTTGCAATAGATGCATTTGGACCAATCTCTGACAACGCTGGAGGAATTGCAGAGATGAGTGAGCAGGATCCGATAGTCCGTGAGCGAACTGATATTTTAGATTCAGTTGGTAACACCACTGCTGCTACGGGCAAAGGTTTTGCCATTGCCTCAGCTGCACTTACCTCTTTGGCCTTGTTTGCTGCTTATGTGACCTTTACTGGAATTGATGGGATTAATATTTTTAAAGCACCAGTACTTGCAATGCTATTTGTAGGAGGGATGATTCCTGTTGTATTTTCTGCACTTGCTATGAATTCTGTTGGTAAAGCAGCAATGGAAATGGTTTACGAGGTGAGGCGACAGTTCAAGGAAATACCAGGAATAATGGAAGGTAAAGGTAAGCCCGATTATGCTAAGTGTGTAGATATTTCTACCAAGGCCTCTTTAAAAGAAATGATGCTTCCAGGCATTCTTACCATTGGATTTCCAATAGTAATTGTTCTATTAGGTAAAGTTGTTTATCCAGACAATAATTTAATTATTGCTGAGATGCTAGGAGGCTACATGGCCGGTGTTACCGTCTCTGGAGTACTTTGGGCAATATTCCAAAATAATGCTGGTGGTGCTTGGGACAATGCTAAGAAGTCTTTCGAGGCAGGGGTAGAAATTAATGGGGAGATGACCTATAAAGGTTCTGATGCACACAAAGCGGCAGTTACAGGCGATACTGTTGGTGACCCATTTAAAGACACTTCGGGTCCATCAATGAATATTTTGATTAAGCTTACTTGTCTAATTGGACTAGTGATTGCCCCTATTCTTGGAAGCGGCCATGGTGATGAAACGAATTCAAAGAGTACTGCCGTTACAGAGTGCTGTACCGATGATAAAGAAAAAGATGCTTGCTGTGAAACTGAAGGTGAGGTCAACAAAAACATTTCGGCGTCAGCAAATATGTGTGACATGTCAGAATGCTCAAAAATGACGAAAGAGGAATGTGCAGCCATGTGCGTAGAGAAAGGTTGTAGTGATGAAGAAACTGCAGCTTGTCTTTCAAAATATGATGAAAATGGGAGCTGGATAGGTTCGAAATAAAACCAATTTCTTACTCACAAAGTTTACAAAAGCCCTAGTATAGGGCTTTTTTTATGCACTTTAATTTCTTTAATTTTAAAGAATAAACTGAATATTTCTGAAAAATTCTGATTTCTTTTTGGACGTTTATGACGTGGTAAGGCTTATTCCAGAGGGTAGGGTGACATCATACGGTGCTATTGCAAATTATTTGGGGTCGAAGCAGTCTTCTCGCATGGTGGGATGGGCGATGAATGCATCTCACAATAAAGAAGATATTCCTGCACATCGTGTAGTCAATAGAATTGGTCTTCTGACGGGAAAAAATCATTTTGAAACTTCGGATAAGATGAAGCTACTTTTGGAACGTGAGGGAATTGTAATTTATGAAGATAGGGTGGTCGACTTTGAAAGATTATTTTGGGATCCGTCAATAGAATTAGAAATACCTTGACTGAATCTATTATTTTTAGTCCAAATAAGTATTATGAAATTCGGAACAAAAGCAATTCATGCAGGGGTAGAACCTGATCCATCAACGGGTGCGATTATGACCCCTATTTACCAAACCTCAACATATGTCCAAGAGGATGCGGGTGTCCATAAGGGGTATCAATACTCTAGAACGCAAAATCCTACGCGTGATGCGCTTCAGAAAAATATTGCAGCACTAGAAAATGCTCTTCATGGTGCATGTTTTGCTTCGGGCCTTGCTGCCATCGATTGTGTTATGAAAATGTTGAATCCTGGAGATGAGGTGATTTCCACAAATGATTTATACGGTGGGTCATACCGACTTTTTAAGACCATCTTTGAGAAATATGGCATTAAATTTCATTTTGTAGAGATGGCAAATGCGGAAAACATCAAAGCGCTCGTCAATAAAAATACAAGACTTATTTGGGCCGAAACACCAACAAACCCAATGATTAACATTATTGATATTCGTAGCTTGGTGAAGCTAGCAGCATCATGTGACGCATGGCTTTGTGTAGATAATACTTTTGCAACTCCTTATCTGCAGAACCCGATAGATTTAGGTGCAGATATTGTAATGCATTCAGTTACGAAATACCTCGGAGGACATTCTGATGTTATAATGGGTGCTTTGGTTACTTCGAATGATTTCATTGCAAAAGAGATGTATCGTATTCAAAATTCTTCAGGAGCAGTTCCAGGGCCTATGGATTGTTTTCTTGTCTTAAGGGGGATTAAGACACTCCACTTACGCATGCAGCGGCATTGTGAAAATGGCGTTAAAATAGCTTCTTTTCTTCTTGGTCATCCTGCGGTGGAGAAGGTATACTGGCCCGGTTTTGAATCCCACTCAAATCATTTAATTGCGAAGCATCAAATGCGAGATTATGGAGGAATGCTATCATTCACTCTTAAGGGGAATAAATTAAAAGATGCGCAAGCCGTTTTTGGGCGTCTTAAGTTATTTTCTCTTGCAGAATCATTAGGAGGAGTGGAATCTTTGATCGGTCACCCTGCGACAATGACCCATGCTACAATTCCCAAAGAAATTAGAGAGCGAAGCGGAATAGTTGACAGCTTGATTCGTTTAAGTATCGGGGTAGAGGATGCAGAGGATCTTATCCAAGACTTGAGACAGGCTCTAGAGGTTCTCTAATATTTGAAAAAACTGCTCTTTTTTTGCTGGAGATAATGGCACTGAGCTACCATCCTTCATAATAACGGCACCACCATCTGCCTTGTCATATCGATTGATATGGTCAAGATTAACGAGGTGAGATTGCTGTACTCTAAAAAAGGAATGACCAGAAAGTAACAAGTCATATTCTTTAAGCGTTTTAGATACCAATATGCGTTTGCCTGACTCTAGATAAAATGAGGTGTAGTTTTTGTCTGCTTCACAACGTATTATTTCTTTGAGCTCTAGGACATAGACACTTTCCTGTGTTTTCAAAACAAGCTTCTTTTTTTCTCCGCGGTCTATGTTATTTGCCAATGCATTAAATTGAACTTCATTTTTTTTCTTTTTCAATGTTGTTAGGGCCTTATCAACCGCGTCTTCTAATTCCTCTACGTCAATGGGTTTCAAGATATAGGCAAGCGCACTGAATTTAATCGCTTGAATTGCATATTCCTGATATGCCGTGATAAATACAATTTCGAATTCCTTGTATTTAACCCCTTTGAGCACATCGAACCCGTTTCCGTCTGGCATCTGAATATCTAGGAAAACAAGGTCAGGTTTGATTTTATTAATCGCATTTATTCCGCTTTCAACATTTGAGCCATCTGTGTATATATCGAAGTTATGTCCAAAAGAAATAAGGAGTCTCTTTATGAATTCTTTCGTTTTATTTTCGTCGTCTATTATGAGTACTTTTTTCATTCAGAATCAAAGTTAAGGTTTTCGTTAAGTAATGGTAAGAATATTTGAACACGTGTACCTGTGTATTTTTGGTCGGTAAGATTGCCGATTGTTATGCTGGCTTTTGATTTGTATTTTTTATTGATGATTTCAACCCTTCTATTTGTGATATCAAGGGCCATGCTTTTATGCTCTTTCATTGAATTCTTTTTCTTTCCGGACTCAGCTCTACCTACACCATTATCAATGATTTCGATGTAGAGCATATTATTTTTCTCCGAAAAGTCAATGGAGATATTTCCATTCTCTATAATGTTTAATTGCCCGTGCTCTATCGAGTTTTCGACAAATGGTTGGGTAATCATCGGTGGGATGAGTGCTTTTTTAAAGATTAATTCCTCAGGAACATTGATTTGATAATCAAATCTATTTTCAAATCTTAATTTTTGAGTTTTTAGATATTTTTCGAGTATCTCAATTTCAGTTTCCAAGGTGATAAATTCTTTCGGAGAGTTTTCTAAAATTAACCGAATAAGTCTCGAAAAGCTGACAAGGAATTTAGATGATTTCGCAGGGTTGTTCTCGTACAGAGAACTTTGTATAACTGACATTGCATTAAAAATGAAGTGTGGATTCATCTGCGTTCTTAGTAGCGTCTGTGACATCTCAATTTCTTTGGTGTTTTGATTTATTTTTGCCTGCCTCAGGTAAAAAAGCACAATTACAATTGTTGAAATTAGGATGATTATGATCAATACATTAGTCGCCATTTGCTTTTCTCCCTTTAGCGAAAGCAATTCCTTTTCTTTTTGTTGGTCTTTAATTACTCTCTCCTGTTCCTTAATTCGATATTCTCGCAGTTCTCTCGAATACATTTGGGTCAGCTCATTGATTGCTTTACTGCTGCTTAAATATGAATTATTATCAATTTGTTTTTGAAAGTTGTCGAGGTTGTCAAATGCTAGCTGAAATTGATTTTGCTCCGCAAAAACTTGAGCAAGAAGTTTGTAATTCCCTAAACTATATTCCGAATCAGGCAGGTTATTTAAAATAGACTGAGATTGTTTGAAAGCTGTCTGTGCTTTTTTCCATTTTTTTTGATGAAAATATAGTTTCCCAATCAAATGATGGGTTTTCCCTAATCCTCTGGATGAGTTGTATTTTGAATAATCGTCAAGGTTATCTGTAAGAATTATTTTGGCCTCATCTAAAGAGTCAATTTCAATTAAATATTTCGCGTGGGTCGACTTGAAATCAAAATAAAATATGCTTTTGTTACCCTTGTCGAAACTATTGTAGCCTTTATTAATATTTGTAAGGGCTGCCTCTAATTTATTCGTTGAAAGTTCAATTTCGGTTAGACCTTTAAATATTCTTACTTTATAGGTGTTTAGATTATTTTTTTCTGCGATATTCAAAGCCTTGCGGTAATAAGTTTTCGCTTCATTAAATGAATTTACCTGAAATGATCGCTCGGCAATCATCAATGTCGACCAGCATAGCAGTCGATAATCCTTGATTCGTTCAGCTTCCTGATTTAATTTCAGTAACGTTGAGGTGCTTTTACCAATCATGTCGAAATGAGCTTGAATATCCGATAAATCCCTGAAGGTGTAGGCTACAGCTATTTTAGAGTCAGACCTCTTTGCGAAATTTAGAGATAGATTTGCATACAAAAGAGAAGAATCTTTTTCGTTCAAGTACATTTTTGATCGAGCCAATAATCGATAAGCATCGCTAATATTTTGATTGTCTCCAGCGTTCTCTGACTTCCGCAAAAGCATTTCAGCGCTTTTCAACATCGCTTTGTATTGCTCCTTAAATTCCAGTGAAATTGTTTCCCAATATTTTTTTAGTATTGGTTTGTTTTCAAATAATGCGGCATGGTCTTCAAAAGCTTTTTGAAAGGAGAAAAATGAACCGCATTCAATGTAATGGGAGAAGAGACATACCGCCAATTCATTCTTCGTCTGTTCTGAGTAAGCATCAGATTTTATTTTATCTAAGAAGCTTTCGTATAAAACTTTGTTAGAATTCGTGCTTTGTTTTGACTTTAGCTTGATTTCGGTAAAAAGATCCTCTGCACTTAAAACCAACTTTTCCTGGCTCAATACGTTTTGTATGAGGCTGAATATCAGCGTTAAAATAAGGAGTGAAGATTTCATCAGTTTAAAAATACAAATTCACAAGGAATTATGGAGGATGATTTCATAACAAGACGCTAGATTATTAGGCTGTGATTCTTTGAATTCCGTATCTTTGAAAAAATTTTTTTTATGAGTCTTTTAACTGTGGGTAGTGTAGCTTTTGATGCAATAGAAACACCTTTTGGGAAAACCGATAAAATCGTTGGTGGAGCGGGAACCTATATTTCACTTGCGTCCTCTTTTTTTACAGGGCGGCAAAATATAATTTCTGTTGTAGGTTCAGATTTCCCTACTGAAGTACTTAGTGAGATGAATTCAAGGGGTATTGATACGGGGGGTATTCAAATAAAGGAGGGCGAGAAAACTTTTTTTTGGTCTGGAAAATACCACAACGATATGAATAGTCGAGATACGCTAATTACCGAACTTAATGTCTTAGAACATTTTGATCCGATTGTCCCCGAGAGCTACCAAGATTCATCCTATATTATGCTTGGTAACCTAAGCCCTGTGGTGCAAAGTAAGGTTGTTGAAAGGATGGAAAATCGCCCAAAGTTAATCGCAATGGATACGATGAACTTCTGGATGGATATTGCCATGGATGATTTAAAAAAAACCATATCGGTTGTAGATGTTTTGATCGTTAATGACGAGGAGGCACGTCAGTTAACGGGCGAATATGCCCTGGTTACTGCTGCAAAAAAGATATTAAAAATGGGCCCGTCTTATGTCATTATTAAAAAGGGTGAGCATGGGGCTTTACTTTTTTCCATTAATCAAATGTTTTTTGCTCCGGCTTTACCTCTTGCCAAGGTATTTGATCCTACTGGCGCGGGCGATACTTTTGCCGGTGGATTTATGGGTTATATTGCTTCTACAGGAGACAACAGTTTTGAAAATTTAAAAAGAGCTGTCATTTATGGTTCAGCAATGGCCTCCTTCTGTGTTGAAAAGTTTGGAACTGAGCGATTACTGGAGATTACCCAAGAAGATATTGTTCGGCGGGTACAAGAATTTAATGATTTGTCGTCGTTTGACTTAAAAAAATAGAAATGGAAAACAAATACATAAGTAAACTGAATCAGTATCTTTTAGAAGAAGATATACTCTCAGTTTCACGAGAAGTGTCTGCACTCAAAATTGAATTTGATGATTGGTTGCTCCACAGCGAGGGACAACAGCAAGTTGCTGCAATAAAAGCTAAGGAGTTAGGTGAAGATATTGAAGAGGTTGATTATGCAGTCATCAAAGAATCTTTTTACAATTTGTTTTTGAAGTACAAGGAGGCTAAAAAACAGCAACTGGATATTAAAAATAAACTTGAGGCTGAAAATTTGAAATTAAAAACGAGTCTTATTTCGGACCTTAAAAGTCTTGTTGAAAATGAGGAAAATATAGGAACTGCATTTAACGGCTTCAATACAATTCAGGATACCTGGAAAAAAATCGGAGAGATTCCAAGAGATAAAAGAGATAGTATTCAAAAAGAATATTCACGTTTAAGAGAGCTTTTTTTTCATAATATAAGCATATACAAAGAATTAAAAGAGCATGATTACAAGCGAAACACTCAGCTCAAACAAAAAGTAATCATGAAGCTTCAAACCTTAAGAAACGAATGCGAACAAATACGTGAGCTTGAAAAAACGCTACGAATTTATCAAGACGAGTGGGAAGACGTAGGTCCAGTACATAATGATGAATGGGAGGGGCTGAAATCAAGTTATTGGGAAGTGGTTAGGTCTATTTATGATAAAATAAATAAACATTACGAGCAGCATAGAGCATCTCAGCAAGAAAATCTGAAAAAGAAAAAAGCCATTCTCAGTGAACTTGAAGTATTCTTAGACGGTAAATTAGAGATTCAAGGCCAAAAAGAGTGGCAGAAAGCGACCGATGAGGTACTAAAATTTCAAGCGTCTTGGAAGAAAATAGGTTTTGCACCGAGAAAGGAAAATGATGCTATTTGGAAAGAATTTAGAGCTTTATGTGATTCCTTTTTCAAAAGAAAAAAAGAGCATTATAAGTTGCTAGACCATAAAGATAAGGACGCCCGAGATGCAAAAAAAGCATTGATTATAGAGGCCAATAAGTTAAAGTCTTCAAATGATTGGAAAGAAACTTCGCATGTATTGATTCAGCTGCAAAAAAAATGGAAGACGCTCAAGGGAGCTGGCCGATATGAAAAAAAGCTTTGGGAAGAATTTCGTAGCGCTTGTGATTATTTCTTCAAAAACAAAGAAGAAACAAGTAAGGCCAATGAAAAACAATTAACGCTCAATCTCGCCTCTAGAAAAGAATTTATATCAACGATATCTAGCCTTAAAATTTCATCAGCTGCAGACATTCAAAAATTAGCTGATGATTTTCAAAAATTAGGCAGTGTTCCTCCAAGTTCACTTAGTGGATTGTTGAATGAATTCAATACGGCATTAAAGGCGCAACTTAAAACTTCGAAAATGAGCCCTCAGGACATTGATTTATTGTTATTCAAGGCAAAAATGAATGGGGTTGCATCTTCTCATGGTTCTGTTGCTCAATTTGCACGTGAAAAAAAGTCATTGCGACTAAAAATTTCTGAGCTTGAAAAAGATTTGATTAAATCAGAAACAAATATGGGTTATTTCTCTGTTTCTAAGGGTGCGGAAAAGCTATTTGCTCAGGTAAACAAGAACAATGATAAAATTAAAGAGGAGATTGAGTTTTTGAAAAGAAAAATAAAAATGATTCCGAATGAATAGTTTTACCAATAGTATACTTTTATTTTTTAGCATACTATTGATAGGTTTCTGTATTTATGTTGGATTTGATGTTCAAATTGATTTTTTGCATACCTCTGGCGGTAAATTGCCATTTCAGTCCTATGTCTATCTAGGTTTTGGCATCTTGTTTTTTGGATTACTAGGTTGGCGCAGTGTCCGAAGGTGGATGGGTATATACATTGTTAATAAAACCACTCGTTTTACATGGAATAAACCAACAAGTAAAAAGAGAAAACAAAGGATTGTGACCTATACCTTGCTCGAGGTCTTGGTGATGGGCTCATTGACATATTCCTTCTATTTTTTGTTGGAATATTGGATTTTTCCCGGATTCGTCTTGTTGTTTTTTTGCGGTGAGAGTATTGTTTTTTTACTGTATGGTTACAACGGTAGATTTCGTGTCGGTATCTCTTCAAAGGCAATAATCGCTGCAGACAGAGAGGTTGTCATTGTCTATTTTACAGGACTTCAAAAAATCACATTGGGAAAAGATTCCATTTATTTTGACTACATTAAAGAGCTACAATTATTATTCCCTACTGATTGCCTTGAAGCGAATCAGATGTCTGCGTTTAAGCAGGAGGTGCAACAGATGATCGATAGGGATAAAGTGCTTATCAGAAATATAGATTAGTTATGGAAACGGCGCAAATTCTTATTGTTGAAGATGATTTGTCTTTTGCTGAGAATGTAAAATTCCAACTCAGCACCTCCGACATTCCAAGTGATAATATAATTGCTGTTGCCTCGATTCAAGAGGCACGAGAGGTGCGTAAATTTCAAGAACCCGATGTCATCCTTTTGGATTTAAATATTGAGGATTCTAACGGAGTCCATACTTATGAGAAGATATTTAAAATGTTCCCGCTGGCTTCTGTCATTGTGCTCTCGGGTATGGACGATGAATCTATTGCCCTAGAAATAGTCTCTAAGGGGGGGCAAGATTATGTCATTAAAAGCAATTTGAACGCAAAGGTTTTAAAGAGAACCATAAAATATGGTCTACTGCGAAGACAACTGTCTGCCAAAATTCGAAAATCGGAGCGTAAATTTAAAGATGTATTTAATAAGTCTCCTCTTCCCATAATTCAGTTGATAGGTGACGATATGATAACAGGATTGATCAATGATGCCGCGCAAAACTTATACAAAGATTCACATTTAGAGCTTACAAAGAGGCCATTTAGCTCTTTTAATGTTGATAAAGAATGCAAGATTGATAAGCAGGGTGGGAGGTATACTCAAATTACGTCTGGAAATGATGAAATTATTGTGGATATCATAATCAATGAAATCGAATCTGATAGTGAACAAACAGAATATATCGCCCTGATTATTGATAAGACAAAGGAATTAGAATTTGAAAAACAAAAGTTTGATTTAATCTCACAGGCTGAAGAGTCAGAAAAGAAAAAAATTGCGAGAGAGCTTCACGATGGTTTAGGCCAACAGATGGTTCTGCTGAATTTACTTTTTCAGAACTTCAATCCAACGGAAGGTCAAAAAGAGAATTTCAAAGACCTAGAAAACTTGCTTCAGAATTGTATTCGTGAGGTCAAAGAAATAGCATATAATCTTTTGCCTCCTGAATTGGAAAAAGGTTTTCTGAATGCTATTGAGAGGTTTGCACACCGAATTAGCTCAATTGGCCAGATTCAATTTATAATTGATATCGAGGATGGTATCCAAGAAGACGACCTCAATAAAGCGGATAAGTTTAATCTTTATCGAATCATTCAAGAGCTGTTCAATAACTCTTTAAAGCATGCCAAGGCAACGGAGTTTACGATAAGAATTAAAAAGCATAAGGGAGGAATTCTGATCATGGCTATGGATAATGGTATAGGATTCGAAATCAATGAGGTAAGAAAGGGATTGGGTATTGAAAATATTCAATACCGAATGAATATGGCGGGTATAGAGGGTAGGTTTGAATCCTCAACAAATCAAGGAACCTCCGTTACGATGCATCTTAGGTCAAATTAGCTCGCTCACTCAATGCCTAACAATCTGTTTACAGATTCTAAAATTAATTTGGGTTCAATATCTTTAATGCAGCCACCTCTATAAGATTTGCATCTATTCCCAAGTTTAGAACACGGTGCTTTATGTGTTTTGCTCAAAATCATTATTGAATGCTTATTTGTTCTAAATGGCGACATTCCTAAACTCGGTTTGGTGCATCCCCAAAAAGAGATTATTTTCTTATCGAACGCTGATGCGATGTGCATGAGTCCTGTATCATTGGATAAAACTAGACAAGAATTCTTAACAAGAACTGCGGATTCTAAAAGGCTCAGTTTGCCACAAAAATTATGGATATTTTGATTTTTTGTTTGGCGAATTATGTCATCTCCATTTGCTTTATCTTCAGCACCTCCAATAATTGCAACAGGTAGCTTTACGTGATTACAGGTTTCAATCACATGGTCCATTGGTAAAATTTTCTTTTTGTAAGAAGCTCCGATGACCCAAGCTAAATAGGGTTTTGAAAGGTCGAATGAAATAGATTTATCTATACTATTCAAATCGCTCGGAATATAAAAATCAAGTCCTTTTCCGTCGTCTTCGACTCCTAAATTATCTAATGCCCTAAAATACCTTTCTACGACATGCTGGTTGTTGAGTAAATCGACTCCTGAACGGACAAGCAAAAGCTTCTTAATATTTTCTTTATTAACAACCCGAATGTTTTGTGCCAATCCTTTTCTTAGTTTCAAAGACTTGAGATTGTTCTGTAGATCAACAACTAAATTATATTTTTGAGTCAATAGTTCCTCCTTCAAGCCTTCTTTTTCAAGGGTAAATAATCGATCAATGTATGTGTTGTTCTGGATGGCATTTTTGAATTTCCCCTTGACAACATAGTGGACCTGAAATTCGGCTGCTTTTAATGCTCTGACGATAGGACTTGTCAATACAATATCTCCCATTGCACTGAATCTTATGACCAGTACCTTTTTTATTTTCTCTTTATTTATTCCGCCCATACCGTATTAAGAAAGGAACGTATTTCTTCAAGTGCTATTGTAGAGAAGGTTTCTTCAAGCTGTCCATACTCACTAATTGTACAGGTTGTGCATCGTTGAAATAAATGATTGAGCCCTTTAAGCTCAAGCAATTTGTGTAATTTATTGTTTTTAGGTAATAATCGTTTGTAGCCTTCGATATTCTCTTTACTTGTTACTTGAATATCTCTAGATCCTATTAAAACAAGAACGTGACAGCCTATTTGGGGGATATCCTTGCTAGGTGAGTAACGAACGAACTCGTATATCCAAGGATTCAGCCAGGTACGTTTTATCTCATCAATGCCCCCTGCTTTTTCACTTCGTTTTATTAATTTTTCCTGTTTAAATGACTTTACGAAATCCTTAGATATTGAGGCCAATTCTTTTTCAAAATCAATTATACTTTCGGAGGAAACCATCGAACTCCAAATCTTTTTATTATACCCGTATGCCAATTCAAATTCTCTTCCTACATCACCATTAATTTCGGCGATTAACTTTGTTTGGATATTTAAAATAGAATCGCCTCTAATTGAAGTTCCCGCAAGAGAGATGATCCCCGATAGATTTGATATTTTTGCGCCCAAAATATTAGCTATCAACCCACCTTCGCTATGGCCGATCACCACGATTTTATTGGAATCTATTTTGTTATGATTTTTTAAATAAGACAGGGCAGATGCTGCGTCTTGAACAAAATCGCTTGTTGTTGCAGTGCTAAAATCTCCTTCAGAATCATATGTGCCCCGATCATCATATCGCAATACGGCATATCCTAAATTTGTCAGGTAATCGGCAATCACCCAAAATGGCCGATGGCCCATTATTTCTTCGTCTCTATTTTGTGGTCCGCTTCCACTTACCAAAATAGCTGCAGGCACTTTCGTTTTACTTTGCGGTAATGTGAGGGTTCCCGATAGAAAAATAGAGTCTTTTTTATTGTGAAATTTGATATTTTCTCGAATGTAGGAATAAGGCGCTTTTGGATGTTGAGGACGCGTAAACCCTTGGGTTTCTCTTTTAACTCTGTAAAACGTCATTGTCTCCGAAATGGGGCCTTGTTTGAAAATACCACGAATTGAATCTGAATGGTAGGTTCCTTGAAAAGTTACGCCAAGTTTTGGCATCTGGATATCAATAAAATTATTTTTAGCGAGCGAAATATTTCCCGGCATGCCAAATGCATCTTGCTTTGGTGAATCAACAGTAATCTGGTAATGTTTTTTTTCCTTTTTAATATGAAACACGATTGGTAGTCCAACGACTTCTATGTTAGAGTACCAGTCACCAGCAGGTGATTGAGCAACACACTGAGAAGTGACAATCATAAAAAATAGAAACATCCTCATTTGTTCGGTAGATAAAATGTTTCAAGTCACAATTTAATGACTTTCTTATTGAACATTATTTCTAGGTCTAAGATAAGAGGAATTCCGAAAATCATATGCCTCAATTGAACAGGCGTTTCAATTCACTTGCCTCAGCAGGTTTCATTTTTCCTGCAAGGATTAACGACAACTGTTTCCGGCGAAGTGCTGCTTCAAAATGTGATTTTTCCTCATCAGATTCTGGAATTATTTCAGGTACCTGAATAGGCCCGCCGTTCTGATCAACTGCGACAAATGTATATATTGCATCATTACATTTCTCGCGAGCCCCTGTTACTTGATTTTCAACATATACATCAATGATTATTTCCATAGACGAATAAAAAGATCTTGAAACCTTTGCTTCAAGTGTAACAATCGATGCCTCTTTAATGGGTTTTTTGAAAGATACATGATTCACGGAGGCCGTAACAACTACGCGACGGCAATGACGTTGTGCTGAAACACTTGCGATGACATCCATCCAGGCAAGTAGTTCGCCTCCGAAAAGATTTCCGAGTGTATTTGTGTCATTTGGTAGAACAACTTTTGTTGCGATAGACAGCGTATCAATTGCTTTTCTTTTTTTCATAGGGTAAATTTAAGTATAACTTATCATCTGTTTTTACAGAATCATATATTTTATGAGCTTATTTGAAACTTAAATAGCTAGCTCTAAAAGCTTCATTGAAGGTGGTGTAAATAAATAAATAAAAGCGTATCTTAGCAATCCTTAAACCAATATCAGTGTTATTCTAAAAAACAAACAATGAAAACTGTAGCAATTCTTCTTTCCTTCTCATTTTTAATCTTAAGCTCAGCGAGTGGTCAAAACAAGAGGGTTTTTGATCCTACCAATGCACGAGACGGCGAAACTGTTGAATATTGCCACCAGCATATTAAAATGAAGGAACTGCGAAAAGATGAAAATTTCATTATGCAGAATGCTGAGGCGGAAGCGGAGTTCAATAAAAAGCTAAAAGAGCCAATCGAAAAGGATGTGATTTACACCATCCCAATTGTATTTCATGTGCTTCATAATGAAGGACCTGAAAATATTTCAGATGAGCAAATTCATAACGCACTATTTGTGTTAAATAGAGATTTTAGTCTTGGAAATGCTGATGCTGCGAATGTTCATCCGGATTTCCAAGGGATGCCTGCAAATTCGGAGATTGAATTTGTTTTGGCAACCAAAGCGCCAAATGGTGTTTGTTTTAAGGGAATTACGCGCACAACTTCAGTTCTTAGCGTACAAGGTGAAGATGGAGGAGATCAAGTAAATGCAATTGTGTCGGGAAATGACGTTTACAATGGTACTTGGCCTGGGAATAGATACTTAAACGTCTTTGTTTGCGGCGATATTGGTGGCGCTGCAGGTTACACTTACAATCCTGGAAATTGGAATGCAACTAGTATGACGAACGGAATATGGTTGCTTCATAATTATACGGGTTCAATAGGTACAAGTTCTGTTGGTACAAGTAGAACACTAACGCATGAGGTGGGACACTGGTTAAATTTGAGTCATACATGGGGTGGAGATAATAATCCAAACGTTTCTACGAGTTGTAATCAAGATGACGGAGTGCAGGATACTCCATTGTGTATAGGTGTGACTTCTTGCAATATGAATTCTAATGGATGCAGTGGTGACAACGCTTATTGGGGTTTTAATATCAGAGATAATGTCGAAAATTATATGGACTACTCTTATTGTTCAAAAATGTTTACCGACGGTCAAAAGGCAAGAATGCGCGCAGCACTTCAAGTTCAAAGCACAGGTAGAAAAAATCTATGGCAAACGAGTAATCTAAATATGACTGGTGCTACAGGTGTGTTAGTTTTATGTAAGGCCCAATTTGAAGCAGATAGGACAACACTTTGTGCGGGAGATGCAATACAATTTACAGACGACTCCTATAATGCTGTTTCAAGCTGGAGTTGGTCCATATCGCCCTCTACAGGTTGGTCTTATTCTAGTGGATCAAACGCGTCTTCACAAAATCCTAATATTGTTTTTTCTGATGAAGGGTTATACTCAATAACGCTCACTGCTTCAGATGGTACAACATCAGATGTTGAAACCAAAAACAATTACATTAGGGTGTTGCCATCTGCTGCAGGTCTGCCTTTTTGGGAAGGTTTCGAGGAGTACACCTCTTTACAAAATTTGACAAATTGGGAAGTTGTGAATATCAATAATAACAACGCATTTACCCTAGAGTCCAGCTTTGGATATTCAGGAACCAAATGTGTTAGGTTGCCTAATTTTGGTCAGCAAGGCTCAAATGTGGATGAGTTAATTTCACAATCCATAGACGTCTCCTCCGTTCCGGAGACAGAGGAAATTACCTTAAGTTTTAGATATGCGTACCGCAAAAGAACATCATCCGATTATGAGCTTTTAAAGGTTTTTGTTTCTAATAACTGTGGGGATGATTGGTCCCAAAAAAAGACCTTGGGAGGAAATCAGTTGGGTTCTACTGCATCTAATTCAAGCTGGTATCCAACCTCTTTAACTGATTGGAAAACCGTTCACGTCGTTAATATAAACGAATCTTTTTATTCTCCTTCATTTAGAATGAAATTTAGGTTCGAAGGAGAGGGAGGAAATAATTTTTATCTAGATGATATTAATCTCTATCAAGGCGCTCCTTCAGATGATCTTGTGACGGGAATATTCGACAATTCAAACGAGCTAGGTTTGAGCTTGTATCCGAATCCTGCCGACGCAGAACTATCTGTAGATTTTGAATTGAACTCAAACCAATCTTTGGAGGTTAAAATAGTCAACCTACTTGGAAAAGTTGTTGGTTCTTATGGAATACAAGGTAACGAGGGTAAAAACACAGTGGTTCTGAATACGCAATCGCTGTCTAACGGAACATATATTGTTGAACTCTTGGGCGAAAGTATTTCCTCCTCCTTACCATTTGTAAAGCTGTAATTATTATCCTTGTAAGTTTTTGAGTATAACCTCAGCCTTATGCTTACCCACTAATTTCGTGAGCTCGGTTATTTCCGCTTCCTGAATTCTTTCTATTGTCTTAAATTTTTGAAATAACAATTGAATCGTTTTAGGACCAACACCTTCAATGTCCTCTATTTTGGAATGAAAAGCCGCGTTGCTTCTTTTGTTCCGGTGGAACTCAATGCCGAATCGATGGGACTCATTACGCATGAATTGTATAACCTTGAGACTTTCGCTTCGTTTGTCAAGATATATGGGATAGCTGTCACCCGGAAAAAATATTTCTTCCAATCGCTTTGCAATACCAACGATGGGTATCTTACCTCTCAAATCAAGTGCTTCGAGCGCTGAAACCGCTGCACTAAGTTGTCCTTTTCCTCCATCGACAATGACCAGATTGGGTAAACTTTTTTTTTCGTCTTTCAATCTTTTATATCGACGGTAAACAACTTCTTTCATTGTCGCAAAATCATCGGGCCCTTCAACGGTTTTCACATTAAAGTGACGGTAGTCTTTTTTGGATGGCCGTCCATTTCTAAATACAACACAAGCCGAAACTGGGAAGCTGCCTTGGAAATTAGAATTATCAAAGCATTCCATATGGACAGGAAGCGCACTTAGTTTAAAGTCTTTCTGAATGGTTTCTAAAATTCTTTTTTCAGCACTGTTTTCAGTGTGTAGGATTTCTTTTTTTCTTTGGTTGAGTATAAAAGCTTGAACATTTTTAATTGACAAGTCGATAAGTTGTTTCTTTTCCCCTCTTTTGGGGTATTCAAACCTGTAATGAGGATGCTCAAAGTCGAGTGTTTCATTTACTAGGACAACAGAATTTGAGCTGTTGAACTTTTCCTTGAGAAAGTCGATTTGAACGGCACAAATTTCTTCGGAAGTTTGGTCAAGTAGATTTTTTATTTTACTACTGTAAGCATAAACGACAGATCCCTCATTAATTACCATGAAGTTTATATAAAACAGTTGGTCTTTTTGTATTATTGTGAATACATCTAGGTCTTTTAGGTTGGATACAATAATCGATTTAGCCGAGTATTTTTTAATACTTTCTATATTTTTTTTGATCTTCTGTGCTTCTTCGAATTCGTATTTTTCAGCCAAATAGTCCATTCTTTTTTTCAGCACGCTCAGTAATGATTTTGTTTTTCCACTGAGCAATAATTTGGCCTCAGATATTATATATTGATAGGCATCCTCAGACTGTTTCTGCTCACAAGCGCCTTGACATTTTCCAATGTGAAAATCAAGGCAAACAGAATATTTTTGTTCCAAAACTTTTGCGCTCGATAAGTCAAGTTTGCAGCTTCGAATAGGATAGATCTCCCGAATCAGACTTAATAATACGTTCATGTGCCTAACACTTGTGTAGGGACCATAGTAAGTGGATCCATCTAAAACTTTTTTTCGTGTAGAAAAAATTCTTGGGAACGGTTCGTTTGTCACAACAATCCAAGGGTAGGTTTTGTCGTCTTTCAGTAAGACATTGTATTTAGGTTGATGAGATTTAATCAGATTGTTCTCTAATAATAGGGCATCTTTCTCTGAATCGACTACTACATGTTCAACACCCTTAATGGATTTTACGAGTGTTTTTGTTTTGAAATTTTTACTATTCTTAGAAAAATAGGATGCTACCCTTTTCTTTAAATTTTTTGCTTTCCCAATGTAAATAATGACACCTTTCGAGTCCAAGAATTTATAGATACCAGGGGATGTAGGTAATACCTTTAGCGAATTTTTTAGCCCTCCTGTATCTTGATGCATTCTTTAAAATTAAAAACTAATCCATAAAACAGACAATCCCTTATCTTTGTTGTCATGATTGATGATATTATTCTGAATGCCTTAAAAGAGGACATTGGTGATGGAGACCATTCTTCGTTATCTTGTTTGAAAGACACTGACCTAGGAACGGCTAAATTAATCGCAAAAGAGAAAGGCATCCTTGCTGGAGTGGAGGTCGCGAAACGTGTTTTTGAATTATATGATTCAAACTTATCTATTGAGGTATTCTTTAAAGATGGATCCGAGGTTGCCGTCGGTAATATTGTGCTTGAGGTGAGTGGAAAGGCTCAATCCATATTGAGTACAGAAAGATTGGTCTTGAATATCATGCAACGAATGAGTGGAATAGCCACCAAGACACGTCAAATTGTAGATCAAATTAAAGACACCAATGCACGTATTTTAGATACGAGAAAGACTACACCTGGAATTCGTCAGTTAGAAAAAATGGCTGTCGTAATTGGAGGAGGGATGAACCATAGATTTGGCTTGTATGACATGATTATGCTGAAAGACAACCATATTGATTTTGTTGGAGGAGTTCGAAATGCAATCGAGCAATCAAAAGCCTATGTTCAGGAAATGGATAAACCCGTAGAAATAGAGGTTGAGATTCGAACGAAATCGGAGCTCATCGAGGCCGTTTCGACAGGGGGTATTAAGCGTATATTATTAGATAATTTTACACCTGATGAATTAAGGGATTTAGTCCCCCTCATTCCTGATTCAATTGAGTCAGAAGCATCAGGAGGAATTACGGAGTCAACTATTTTGGACTATGCGAAAACAGGTGTTGATTTTATTTCAATGGGTGCATTGACACATTCGGTAAAAAGTTTAGATCTTAGCTTAAAGGCCTACTTCTAGGCTTTCATGTAATCTCTTAGGTCCAATAAGAAATCTATATCTTCCTCTAATTTATTACCAATAACAACAAGGTTTGCGCCGGAACGATGCGCGGCTTCAATGCTATTAATTGAACCTAAACCACCACCTATAATTAGGGGGGATTTCACTGATGATAAAGCTTGAATTATTTCGCTTGAAATTGGTTGAATCGCCCCGCTTCCGGCATCAGCGTAGATCAACTTATGACCCAGATGTTTGCCCGCGAGCGCGGTTTTTCTTGCTATTGAGAACTCGTCTTGAGGTATCGGTTGAGTCCCTGAAACATATTGTACTGAGCTCATTTTACCTCCATCAATCAAGAGATATGAAGTTGGAATAGTTTCAATATTCATCTTTTCCAATTCGTCAATCGCCTCCACGTGTTGGCCGATTAAAAAATCTGGATTCCGACCAGAAATTAAAGAGAGAAACAATAATGCGTCAGCATTATTTGAAAGATGATGAGAGGCTCCAGGAAATAAAACCAAGGGGGTTGGCAGCATTTTTTTTGCCATTTCAACACATTGGTCAAAATCTGATTTAGCAACGGAACTGCCACCAACAAATATAAAGTCAGGTTCCGCCAATTTAATTTTCATCAAAAAATCTGCAAGCGACTCTTTGGTTTTAAATTTATCCGGATCAATCAAAATAGCAATGCCTTTGGTTAGAGAGCTGATTTTATCAAATATATGCATATGACTATGTTGTGTAAGTTAGTATCTGGTCATCAATTTCTTCATGGGCCAAATTAAATTCTAAGACCTTTTTTTTTGCGGTAGCTCTGCACGAATATGTATTCTTCAATCGCTCAATAATTTTTATCTCTTCTAGAAAATTTAATCCTGGTTGATTGGTCTTCTTATAGGCTGCCTCTTTTAACGTCCACAGCAGTGTCATTTCATAAACGCTCTTTTCATTAAATAAAGTTGCCTCCTCTTTTGAACAAAATTTTGATTTAATTCTTAAAATTCGATCCTGCGGCACCTCAATATCCAGACCAATATTCGATTTCGATAAACCTAAACAAATGGTCTGCTCTGAGTGTGATATTGAAATGTGTAAAACACCTTTATTCAAGGTAGGTTTTCCCGAAGCAAGATAAACAATCTCATGGTCCGGGATCATCTTGTTTCTGAGCTGTCGGACCCCAATAAATTCTGCCCTACGAGCTGGATGCTTAATTTTTTTTAATCTATTTCTTTCAGATGGAAACAAAAAAACATCATCAGAGATATCATTTTTTGATATCATTCCAAACTCGGCTGATGAACGATTGAAAAAAATCATGAAGGGCTATTTTTTTTAACCAAAAATATGTTGTAAATTTAAGAGAAATGTAGATATTCTCGGGTTTCATTAAATTCTTTTGACAATTCTTGAATGAACGTGTTTTTTTCTATATTTACCCTCTTAAACTACAGAATTTTAAACAATCGATTTATATAACTATGGTTCGTAAATTACTTTTTATTTGTCTAAGCCTCTTGATGTCAAGTGCTTACGTGTTTTCTCAAGGTGGTCAAGGTTCCGTTAAAGGTAGCCTTATTGATGCTGATAACGGCGATGCTATATATGGTGCATCTGTGGAGCTAACTCAAAACGGTACTCGGAAAGGTATTGCCAGAACAGATTTTGATGGTGCTTTTCGAATTGGAAATTTACAGCCGGGATCATACGTAGTTGAGTTTAAGGCTACGGGTTTTAATACTCAAAAAATTGAAGGTGTTGTCATATCTTCTGATAAGATTACTTTCTTTGACGAAACTGAAATGGTAAAGACCGATGATATGCAGGATTTACCTGAAGTCACGGTCATTAAGTATGTCGTACCTCTAATTGATAAAGATGGTGGGGCGTCGGGTAAAACTGTCACGAGAGAAGATATATCAAGATTACCTGTGAGGTCTGCCGCAGGAGTAGCCGGTACTGTAGGTGGTGTAAATGCAAATGAAAGCTCGGGAGCATTGTCTGTAAGAGGTTCACGTTCTGATGCGACTTACTACTATATTGATGGTATCAAAGTTCGTGGTTCATCCAATCTTCCTAAGTCAGCACTTCAAGAGGTTTCTGTAATTACGGGAGGTGTACCCGCTAATTATGGTGACGTTACAGGTGGTATTATATCCATTACGACTCGAGGTCCTTCAAAAACTTATTTTGGAAGCTTTGAGGCAGTATCTTCAGGGTTTTATATTAACGGGCAAGACCCAGATGGCTATGATGGAAAAGTCTATGGTTTAGATAAATTTGGTTATAATCTCTTTGAAGGTATGTTGTCTGGACCTTTGCTCATGAGACGAGATTCCTTAGGAAACAAAACCAATCCCATTTTAGGATTTTTGATTTCGGCAAACTTTTCTGATCGACTCGATGCTCGTCCTCTTGCAGGTGGAACTTACCGCATAAAAAAAGAGGTTCGTGATGATCTTTTAGAGAATCCATTGCGTCCAACGTCCACAGGTTTTGGTACTTTTCATAACGCATTGTTTCTCAGAGAATCTGACTTTGAGAAAACCCCATGGAGAATGAATGCGCGTGCAATGACGGTGGCTGGTCAAGCTAAGATTGACGTAAATACCGGTCCTAGTGTCAACCTTCAGTTTGGTGGTTCTTTGAATTACAGCAATGGTTCAAGCTATTCCTACACCGGTTCATTATTGAACTTTGGAAACTTTGGTGTCTCGGAATCTCTTGACTACAGAGTCTTTGGAAGATTTACACAAAGATTTACCAATGAAAGAGAAGGAAGCAGTTCAAAAATAAAGTCTGCCAACTACAATTTAATGGTTGATTACTCTAAGTCAACAAGAGACGTGTACGATCCAAAGCATCAGTACAACATTTTTAATTATGGACATGTCGGTCGTTTTCAAACGTCAAGAACTCCGTCTTATGAGTTTAACCCAATCACAAATACATACGTCCACAATGGGTTTAGAGATTTAGAGGTGGCGTTTACGCCTTCTGAGACAAATGCCGCTTTAGCAGCGATAACAAGTCAGTACTATGAAATTTATGAAGACGATCCAGATGGTCATTATGAAAACTTATTTCAAATTCAGCAGGGTAATGCATTGAGAAATGGAGATGCTCCAGGAAGTGTTTACAGTATTTGGAGTAACATTGGTTCTCCTTACAATTATTTCGGAAAAACAGAAAACGACCAGTTTAGGGTAACAGGTGCAGGATCTGTCGTTATTGGAGATCATTCGATTTCTTTGGGTTTTGAGTATGAGCAACGTGTTGACCGCGGTTGGACTTCAGGTACAACCACGGGGGGAGGAACTCAAGGACCTTTGGGTATATGGACTATTGCGAGACAGCTTGCAAACTTTCATATAACGGAGCTCGACTTAAACTCTGGCGTAATTTCAGATTCAGGTTCTTTCAAAGCAATTACCTATGAAAGATTAAATTCAGGTTATGCAGCGCAGTCTGGAACGGGACAGTATGGGGGTCAATTAAATGACGATAACCAATCTTTCTTCGATTTTAACTTGAGAAACAAGCTTGGTTTGGATGTTGCAGGAAATGATTTCATAGA
>CAJXCU010000013.1 GCA_913051935.1 uncultured Flavobacteriales bacterium | reverse complement strand
ACTTGCATGTGTTAGGCCTGCCGCTAGCGTTCATCCTGAGCCAGGATCAAACTCTCCGTTGTATAATAACTTCGAATTTTAAAGCTCGTGATGTTAATTCTTATTCTTGATTCGCTGTTTTCTTACTTTTCCTTCAATAATTCAAAGAACTCTCTTTTGTTATTTATTCGCTGTCAAACTCCTAAACAATAAAAAATCCTCTCTATCTATAAAAACAAAAAGGACTCTAACAAATGATTACGATTAACCACTTGCGGGGTGCAAAGGTAAACACTCTTTTTATTATATCAACAAAAAAATGAAAAAAAAATGAAAAAATTTGAGAAAAATGAACATTGACAAGCAAACCTCGAATAACAAATAAAGCTCCGCTAGTGTTTGAGAGGTTTAACTATTGCCTTTTTGTTTTCAAAATTCTCGGTACTTAAAGAGAACTTAAAACTACTCTCGTTGCTTTTTTTACTATTCGAAAAAGAAAAAATCCAATCCGCGTTCACGTTAAAATCATCGGTCCAGTTTTCACATACGTAGACGTATGCTACTTGAATGGCTTCTCTTCTTTCTAGCAGTTGATGGTTTCCGTCAACGAATTTAACTTTTGCGAGTAAAATACCAATGCGATTCAAAATAATATCCTGATCGGCAGACGTTACCTCTTTGAACGAATTGAAGTCTTTGTGAAGATCAAAAAGATCGTTTTTATTAAGTACAACACGAGGAACAATATTGTTGCGATTTCGGGCAACAGAAAACCAAAAACGCAACGCAAACAGCAAAAGTATTACAAGTGTAGCACCGAAAATCTTGGCCAGCCATAAGTTATCGAAAACCATTACGCTAAGCGGAATGGAAACAAGAAGAAAAGAAAATACCGCTATCCATAAAGAAAAGCGGTAATCAGTTACTTTATTCAATATCATTGTCTACACTCCAACCCATTTATCGTCCAACATTTCACCTTTAATTTTTACGAGTTTAGTTCTCGCATAATCCTCTGCTGCAATAAGCATCTGCTCTTTTGTATCTCTTCTAATTAATATTGAAGAGGAGCCTTGAGATTTTACCTCAATATAAAATCCGTTTCTCAATCTCGCTGGTCTCGTTGGTGGTCTTCCCATGTTCTTCGTTAATTTTAATGGACTAATATAAACACCTTTTCCGTACTTTTGTTCATTTTCGTTAAAAATTAAGACCATTTAACAATTCTAAGTTTTATCAATGATACAATTCGACCAAGTCAGCTACTTTTTACCACAAGGTTATTTGTTTGAAAACGTAAGAGTTCAAATGAATAAAGGAGATAAAATAGGTTTGGTCGGTAAAAATGGTGCGGGGAAATCAACCTTACTTAAGTTGATTTCAAAAGAGCTGAGTCCATCAGAGGGAAAAATCATCATTCCAAAAGAAAACTCAATTGGCTATTTAAAGCAAGAGCTTCACTTTGAATCTAAGGAAAACCTTAAAGATTATCTATTAACATCAAATAAGGAACTCAACAGAATACAGCAGAGACTTGAAGAAATTAACATTGAACTCACTACAAGAACAGACTATGAGTCTGAAGCTTACCTTAATCTTTTAAATGAACTCAATGAATTAAATGAGGAACTAGATCTTTTAGAAGGATACAAATGGGCCGAAAAAATAGAAACAACACTTAAAGGATTGGGATTTTCAAACGATGATTTCGAAAAACCAGTGTTTGAATTTTCAGGAGGATGGAAAATGAGATTGGAGCTAGCACGTATTTTAGTAAATAAACCCGATATACTACTTCTAGATGAGCCGACAAACCACCTAGACATATTGTCCATCGGATGGCTAGAGCAATTTTTAATTAAATTTGAAGGAATCGTAATCATTATTTCTCACGATAGATTATTTCTTGATGCAATCACCAAAAGAACATTAGAAATTAGCCTAAAAAAGATTTTTGACTTCCCCTACCCTTACTCGAAATACAAGATCAAACGAGAAGAAGAAAATGCCTTAAGGGAAAATGAAAAAAAACAGCAAGAGAGGGACATCAAACAAACTGAACGGCTGATCTCAAAATTTAGGGCAAAAAGTAGTAAAGCCGCCTTTGCGCAATCCTTAATTAAAAAACTTGAGAAAACAGAAATAATAGAGGTTGAAAACTCAAATGAGGGTGCGATTAAAATCCAATTCCCACTCAGTGTGCAGCCAGGTAAAAAAGTACTTGAAATTGAGAACCTAGAAAAGTGTTATGACACAAAAAGCATTTTAGAAAAAGTATCTATGACCCTAGGCCGAGGTGAAAAAATAGCGCTTCTCGGAGCGAATGGAACTGGAAAGACTACCCTGCTTAAATGTATAAATGGAGAAACAAATTATTCGGGATCAGTGCAACTTGGGCACAATGTGAATGTTACCTATTTTGCTCAAGACCAGGCAGACCAGTTAGATAAAACAAAAACTGTTTTCGAAACTGTAGATGATATTGCAAAAGGTGAGATACGCTTAAAACTTCGGAATATTTTAGGCTCTTTTCTTTTTTCACAAGACGATATTACTAAAAAAGTTGCTTCCTTATCCGGAGGGGAAAAGACACGACTTGCGCTGTGTCAACTGCTTTTGAGTCCTTCAAATTTCTTGATTTTGGATGAACCCACAAACCATCTCGACATTGCGAGTAAAAATGTACTGAAGCAAGCATTAATGACCTATGAGGGCACCTTTATTGTAGTTTCACATGATCGCGATTTCTTACAAGGGTTAACGAATAGAATATGGGACATAAAGGACAAAAAAGTCCGCATACATTTTGATGATGTTCAAGGCTACTTAAATTCTTTTCAGGAGGAGGATTTACCAGAAAAAAATCTAGCTACCAAGAAGCCGAAACAAAAGGAGAAAAAGGGTAAAAATGAATATCAATCGCAAAAGAGAAATAAAAAAATCGAACGCGAAATCCAGAGATTAGAGCAAAAAATTGAAACTTTAGAACTCGAAATCAAGGCCTTAGAGGAAAAAATTCAAGAACCATCAAAGCTCACAGAAAAAGAAAGAAACGCACTCTACTTTGAGCATGCCGAAAAATCACGTGAAGCCCAAGAAATGTTAGAAATATGGGAATCCAAAACCAATGATTTTTTAAATTAAAATTAGTCTTTAAACTGTCTTTTTAACTTGAGTTATTAACATTTATTTTGAAAATTGTTGATAAATGTTAATAACTTTTACCTATTCTCAAATCTTCATTTTGTATCTTGTGCTCGCTAAAATGGGCGAAATAACGCTACTCAGTTATGTAAGCCTGACATTAAACTATTAACTAATATCATTTATCATGAAAAAATCTCTGATTATTTTGTCGGTATTTGCCGTGGGCTTAACCTATGGCCAAAAGTCGACAAAAAAACCGACTTTTTCCGTTGAAAGGGAAAAAGTCAAAAGCTCTGTTATGCCTTCCGGCGAACGGGAATTTAAAACCAAGTCTGAAAAGCAAGATTTCATCGAGCAAAATGTTCGGACTGAGGAAAGAACAATTATCTCCTCTGACCCAAGTTTCCCTAAATACATTAATACGGGAAACAAAAAAGCTGATGCTAGCAATTATGCTAGAAATAAAGCTGAATGGATTGAGAAAAATCCTGAGAAATACGAAAAGATGAATTCTTATTCGAAAAAGAATGCTGAGTCTATTCGTAACAGAGAGCAGAAAAACAATATCAAACAAAAACATTAAGCCATGAAAAAGAACTTTATATTAAGTATAGGGTTGTTTGTATTGGCTTTTGGTTTTATTTTTAATACCAATGCTCAATGTCCAAACGACAACATCCCATTTTATTTTTGGGATTTAACAGAAGAAGGGGAAGACATAGCAACCACATGTATTTTCGGTGGTGAATATGCTGCCCTTAATGTAATTGAAGGTGCCACTTACGAAGTTTCAACATGCGGAACTAGTTTTGACACCCAAATTACAGTTTACGATGCATTTTCGGGTGCGGTAGTAGGCTATAACGATGACGCATGTGGATTACAATCTACTGTAACCTTTACTGCAGCATCAACAGGAACGGTGAACATACTTGTAGACAAATATAGTTGTCAAGACGAGTATTCATGCGGTGAGTTATCAGCTCTTCTACTCTCGTTACCAGGGGGGGCTCAACCTTGTGATAATCCTCAAGAATTGGTATGTGGTTCTCCACTATCTTTTGTTCTTGCTGACGGTGCTGGTTCATACAGCCCTGTTGACGGACCATGGGGTACTCCGGGACAAGAAGCTGTATTTTCTTACACGCCAGATGTAAATGGCTCTTATGCTATCTCGGTAACTAATGATGATTATTATGTAGATCTATTCTACCAAGCAGGTACTTGCGAAGCAGAGGGTTGGACATACGTTGACGATATACTTTCAGCAGCTTCAAATACGATTGACCTAACTGGTGGAGTAACTTACTACTTCTTGCTTGACGATGAGAATACTACTCAAAGCGCAGGTACTATCGAAGTAATTTGTCCTTCAGAACCAACCAATCCATGTAATGACCTTACGGTGATGACTTGCGGTGAAGATTACAACTGGTCTACTGGTGCAGGTGAAGGAACCCTTAATCCAGCGTCTGGCCCATGGGGCACACCTGGCCAAGAGGCAGTTTTCGCCTACACACCTGAGTCAGACGGTTCTTATCTCATTGAGATGACAAATGTGGGGTACTACTCAGATCTATTTATTGGATTCTCATGCACGAGCACAGAAGCAGCTGTTGTTGACTTCACGCTCAACATGTTTGATTCATGGGGAGACGGTTGGAATGGTAATGCAATTACAATTCTCGCTGATGGTGTCCCTGTACTAGAAAATGCAACTATTGAAGATGGTTCTGCAGGTTCAGAGACATTCTCTGCACCAGAAGGCGCTGTATTGACTGCAACTTGGACAACTGGTTCATTCACTAGTGAAGTTTCTTTTGAAATTACAAATTCATCAGGTGCAGTTGTTGCCGGCGGTGACTTTGGGAACACGGTTGATTATACAATTCCAGATTCAAACGGTGCACCTCAAGCATCATTTACTCTAAATTTGTTAGACAGTTGGGGTGATGGATGGAATGGAAGTTCAATCACCATTTTGGCTGATGGCGCTCCTGTTTTGACAGCCACACTTGATGATGGCTCTGCAGGTTCTGAAACTTTCTCTGCACCAGAAGGTGCTGTTCTTACAGCAACTTGGGTTGCCGGTTCTTTTACTTCAGAAGTTTCTTTTGAATTAGAAGATGCGTCAGGAGCAATTGTTGCAGGTGGAGACTTCGGCAATACCATTGATTACACAATACCCGTTGTTACTGTTGTTGAAGATGACGAGTGGTTTTACATCGATGATGTATTTTCGGCATCTAACATTACAATAGAATTAGAAGGTGGCGTTACTTACTACTTCCTTATCGATGACGAGGATACTAATCCAAGTAACGGAACGCTTACTGTTTCTTGCCCATGCATACCTCCAGCTGGTGGAATTGATGGATCATTCGCTTATGATGGAGACTTCGTAATCTCAGGAACGACGGATGGAGCATGTAACGATTGTGATTTAAGAACTTCTCAAGACAGAATTTATGAGATTTCCGTGCCATGTGCAGGAACATACAACTTTTCTACTTGTGGAGCTGCTTGGGATACATATTTGCTACTCACAACGGCACCATGTGGCGGAGAGACAATTGCTCTTAACGATGACGAATGCGGTCTTCAATCGATCATAACTACCGCTTTGGCTCCTGGTACATATTACCTTGCAGTTGAAGGATTTTCTTCGTTCAATTACGGAGAGTTCGATCTAGCAGTTACAGGAGTGTATGACAGTCCTGCGATTAGTGCGATAGACGGTCCTGATGCGGTTTGTGCGGAAACAGAAGCTGAAATTTATACTGTTTCAGGTGCATTTGACACCTATGAATGGTCAACTTCGTTAGACGCAACTTTGACTGCTGATGCTGGATCTGCTTCAGTTGATTTTGGAACAAACTCGGGAACAATTTCTGTTACTGGAACAAATGCATGTGGTACAAATACTGCATCTATTGACGTTACGGTTAACAGTAATCCAGCGTTTAATCTTTATAGTGAAGACGCACTTTGTTTTGGTGATGACAATGGAAGTATTGCTATTAATCCTTCTGGAGGTATAGCACCGTATACTTACACCATTAATGGTGAGTCAGTAGATGAGCCTACTATTGTAAACGTTAATGCGTCCGACAACTATATTGGATACATGAATGTGTTTGATAACCCTGCGGATCCATGTTGTGGAGGTGGGTACATCTTCGGAAGCCCTTGGGCGCTTCCTGATGTAATGTCTACATTGGATGCTGGTGCGAATACAATTACGCTTCAGCCTAATTTCAATACGTACAACGCCGCTGACCCATTTTGGTCTGATGGTAATGAAGGAGGTAATAAAATCATGGAAGCTAACACTTACCTTGAAAATATAGCCTGGAATGGAAATGATGTAACCTTCAGTGGTACAGTTCTTTCCAATACGCTTGCAGATGGATACACTGCTCAGTTCTTCATAAAAGACATTGACCCGTCTAACGGATTCATAGATGCGATGTTCGGAGAGTACGTACTCGACTTGCCAGAGAGTGGAGATTTCAGTGTCACTGTAACAGGTGAGGAATTGAATGACCAACATATCCTTCAGGTTGGATTTACTGTTACTGGAATGAATGCAAACCCTGCAAACGCTGACGCTTTAGGCAGTGTTGTTGTGACAGGTGCTTCTGTTGACAGTTTATTCACATTTGATGGTTTAATTGCGGGAGATTACACAATTGGAGTCTCTGACAATAACGGTTGTGCAGCAATGGATGAGTTAATCACCATAAACGAGCCAACTGAGCTTACGCTAAATGCCAATGGATGTGGTAGTGTATACGCTGGAGCAGGACCCGATTACGGATGCGCAGCCATAAGCACAACAGTAGCCGGTGGTACACCAGGATATTCTTTTGAATGGTCTAATACTGAAACCACAGAAGGAATCACAGTTTGTCCTACAGACACTACAACGTATGTAGCTCATGTAACAGATGCAAACGGTTGTGTTGCAAGTGCAGATTGGACAGTAGATGTAATAGACATCGCGTGCGATGGCGGTCCAAGCGGTCCAACGTGTGACTCACCTCCGGGATGTACAGCTAACGTGAACATGAACAACCAAAGCTGGGTTCCACAACCATCTAGAGTAGTTTCTAATGGACAAGTGCTTTGCATTAACGGTTCAGGAACATACTTTGGAACAATTCATGTATTGAATGGTGGTCACCTAATTGTTTGTGGAAACGTAAATATTTACGGTTCTGTAACAATTCAAAATGGTGGTAACTACTGGCATGGTCAAAATACAGGATTCACTGGCTCTCTAACCGTTTATGGTAACGAGCACGTGGGAACATTCTGTGGTGGTGACGGATCTAGCTCTAGTTCATCAAGTGCAGTTTCTTGTGAGTTGTCTGAATACTCATCTTTAGGTTCTGCATCGAGCTCTAGCTCAACTGCTGCTCAGGCGCCTCCAGGATGTACACAGTATGTGAATTTAAATAACACAAACTGGGTGCCTCAACCATCAGTAGTAGTTTCTAGCGGACAAGTGCTTTGCATTAAAGGTTCAGGAACTTATTACGGAACGATCCACGTATTGAGTGGCGGGCATGTCGTAGTATGTGGAGGTGTATCAATATACGGCTCTGTAACCATCGGAGTAGGTGGTCACTACTGGCATAGCCCAAGTACTGGATTTACTGGTTCTCTTGCAGTATATGGAAGTGAGCACGTAGGTACATCGTACTGTGGTAATAACTGCACGACATACCCTAGTTTAAGTGGTTCAGTACAGATGTGCCTTGATGGTACGACTTACTGTGTCGATGTAGACGAAGTTGACGACAGATTAACTTGCGGATATACGCTAGGAAACTGTGATGAGCAACTACCAGAGGCATGCAACAACTCAACTGCAACAGAAGAGCCTGTATCGTGTGTTTGCGATGGTAAAATCGAATCAATGACGATAAGATGGGTTGGACCGTCTTTCTCTAGCGCGAATGTTCACGCTAAGAAAAACTGTAACATCCTATTGGCGGCATTGACTGACTTAATGACTGGTGACGAGTTCACTATCAACGCATCAGATGCGGGTCTAGCATACTTAAGAAAAAATACTTTCTTTGAGTGGGCTGGTGTAGGCAACTACAAAATCCCAACAAACTGCTGTAATAACCCAGTAGGTCAGAATTTCTTCCCATTTGAAGTTATCGGATGGACGGATACTGAAGGTAACAGCTGCAGTGTTAATTCACAAGCAGTTACTGAAGCTGGAGAGATTGACGATAAAGATGTGGTTACTGGATTTGATGGAGCTATGATTAAGCAATATCCAAACCCAGCAAGTAACAATGCAACTTTTGAATTCTCTGTACCAACAGACCAGGATGTTAGTGTAAACATTTTGAATATCAATGGTCAGCTAGTCGGAACAATTTATAACGGAAGCGTAAGAGCTAACGAGGTAAATAAATTGGACTACAGCCTAGTGACACTTCAAAGTGGTATTTACTATGTGCATCTTAACACACCTACAGGTGTCTTGAAGAAAAAGTTTGTTGTACTTAAATAACAACTAACTCAAGTGTTGAAAGCCCCCCCGCTTAGCAGGGGGGCTTTTTTATTACCTTTAATTTTTAAAGACTGAAAAAATAACAAAAATGATACGCTTGTATTGCTTAACCTTCTTTTTCTCCATAATCTTCCTTTTCCATTTGAATAGCCAAACGCTAATTATAAGCGAGGTTTTGGCCGCCAATACAAATTTGAATTACGATGGTTTTGGAGAACAAGACGATTGGATTGAGTTTTATAACATTGCGGAAGATACGATACAAATGAGTGGCATGTTCCTAACCAATGACTCTTTGAATCCTACAAAGCACCAAATCGGCTTTAAAAGTGAAAATTGGACAAAAATAAATCCAAAATCATATGCCTTATATTGGTTAGATAACGACCCAGAGCAAGGTCAACGTCACATTTCATTCACAATTAAAAAAAAGGGAGGATACCTATCTCTTTATGACCGTGATACAAACCTTGTTGACCACATGACATTTGGAGAGCAAACCGATAACATTTCATTCGGTAAAATAAATCCAGAGTCTAACGATCTTGGTTTCTTTAAAGTACCTACCCCAAATAAGAAAAATAAAAATGGACAAAAAGTAAATATGAAACCCAATAAGGTGAAATTAAGCCTCAGTTCGGGTTTTTATCAAGGTCCTCAAACCATTGAACTATCGGCAAATCAAAACCCACCTATTTACTACAGCCTCGATGGCTCAGAACCAACAAAAATTAGTAGCCTTTATACCAAGCCAATTAAAATAAATTCCAACACAGTTATACGTGCTAGAGTAATATCCGATGGATATAGACCTAACTTAATTACAAATGCATCATATTTTATCAATGAAAAAAGTGAACTTTCTGTGGTCTCACTAATCGTTAGCCCTAATGACTTATGGGATAAACGAAAAGGTATTTATAGTAATTTTGAAAATCGCGAAATTGAAGCCGCTGCCCATGTTGAATATTTCGATGCTAAAAACAAGGGAGTACTTAAGCTCGCCATTTCAAAATCTGCAACAACTAGAATCGCAGGAAAAACGAGTCGGAGACAACCAAAAAAATCATTTTCATTTTTTGCGACGAATGAAGACGGCCAAGGAGAGCGATTTAATTACCCTGTGTTTGAAGATAAGGAGATTGAGGATTTTAGCGGATTATGGGTGCGTGCCGATGCAACTTCAGGAAGAAATGTGTCAGATCTATGGGTTGGAGAACGATTTAAAAATGAGCTCTTATATGAGGTAAATAGACAAATGAATGGACAAGTTGACATGCAAGCCTATGAGCCTGTTTCAGTTTTTCTAAATGGACAATATTGGGGTTTATACAACCTCATGGAAAGAAAAGGAAAAGACTTTATTTTTAATAACCATGGAGAGGCAGAAGTCGATATCTTGACTTCTAGTGATGCAAAAGCAGTATCTGGGAACATTAGTGAATATGACCAAATGATTTCTTATATCGCTCAAAACGATATTACCCAAGACTCCATTTATAAGGAAATACTAAATCAAATACATGTTGACAGCTATATTGATTATTGGGTAAATGAAACATATTGCGGTGCCAGAGATATTTCTGTGAACATTCGCTACTGGAAATCAAAATCCCCAGATGCAAAGTGGAGATGGATAAGCTATGATCAAGACTCTTGGTACACAGCTCAAGAAGAATCACTAAAATACTATCTTGATAAAGGAAAGGTTTATCTTTTTGAGAGACTAATGAAAAACCAAACATTTAGAGATGACTGGATCAATAGAATGTGTGATTACCTAAATAAGGGTTTTAAAGCTCAAAATGTCATTTCATTGGTTGATAAAATAACGGGGAGGATAGCAATTGAGATCGATAGAGATAGAAGAAGATGGCAAGATTCTATGCTGTATATCAAAAAAGGAGAACGCATAAGTTGGATTAAAGATTACGCCGTAAAAAGACCGGAGTTTATTCGAAAGCATATTATTGATTATTTTAAACTTGAGCATGGAGTATCAGACATTCAAGTTATACAAAATGTAAGTATGGGTCATGTCAAGATTAATTCAATAGACATCAGGAAATCCTTTTGGACCGGTAAATACATTGAAAACATTCCCATTTATATCGAGGCTATTCCCAATAAAGGTTATGCTTTTGATAAATGGAAGAGCAAAGGTCTTCCACAAAAACGAGTTATAACAGTGAAAACAAAAAAGAATAAGAAGTTCATCCCAATATTCAAAAAAATAGAGTGATTTCAATCTACCTATCTCGGGTCCTTACCTCCCCTTCCTTCTTTTATGGCGCCGAAGCTTTCGATCACTTTTACGTAATAATTTTCGATTTTCCCTACTTTGGTTTTTTCGGTGTTTTTTGAATTTATACTCTAAATACTTCTTTTTCGAACGCTCTTTTTTTCGTTCCTGGCGTAGTATTTTTTTGGTTAACTTGGGGTCCATTTGAGCAGAGGTATTCGCATTCGAAGCACATCCAAGACAAATCGAGCTTAGAAAAATAACAAGCAGTATAGAGAAAACTCTCCTCAAGTTTGGGTATCTTTGAGTGATGAAATTACACATCTTATTCGTAATCTCCTTATTTTTAATGAGTGGTTCCTGTGGAAAGCAAAACACACACCCCGTACCTTACGTTCCTTTTAATCAGAGTGTTGACCTAAATCTACCGAGCTATTACGCGCTTTCGGGAGTTGGTGGATTTGCATATGTGATCGGAGGGTCACGCGGAATTATTGTTTACAGAAGATCGATTGATGAATTTATCGCTTTTGACCGACACTCACCTGCTGATCCAAATGCAGCGTGCGACAAACCTCTTTACCCGGATGCCGATAATTTTTTAATTCTAAAAGACTCTTGCAGCGGTGCAACATTTTCGCTGTATGATGGTAGCCCAATTTCAGGTTCGCAATACGGTTTAATGCAATACGCATGCAATTTCAATGGAAATAACATTGTCACCATTTACAATTAACAATGGAGCCAAATAACATCAGAGTCCATATAATCGATAGAGAAAATAAGGAGCACATCCTTGAGGGACCTACCGATATGAGTATGAATATTATGGAACTCTGTAAAGCCTATGACCTTCCAGTTTTGGGGGAATGTGGTGGTATGGCCATGTGTGCAACATGCCAATGTTATCTAGAATCAGACACTCCGTTGCCCGAGCAAAGTGATGATGAACTGGACATGCTTGACCAAGCATTTTTCGTAAAAAATGAAAGCCGTCTTGGTTGTCAAATACAATTGAGCGATTCGATTGATGGCATTGTACTGAGACTTGCACCAGAATAATAGTATTATTTTAAAATACCTCGGAATGCAATCTTGAATTTTTCAATTTTTGGGCGGACCACAGCCTGACAATACATATTGTTCGGATTATTCTTCAAATAATCCTTATGATAATTTTCAGCAGCATAAAATTTTTCAAAAGGAGATATTTCAGTTACGATGGGCTTATCCCATACATTCTGCTCAGTCAAACTAGCTTTATACATCCTCGCCAATTCGGCTTGCCTTTCACTGTGGTAAAACACCACACTTCTATAATGCGTACCGATATCATTGCCTTGTCTGTTTAGTTGTGTCGGATCATGAATAAACCAAAATACACGTAATAATTCTTGAAATGAAATAACCTCCTCATCAAAGGTAATTTGTGCAACCTCTGCATGTCCTGTGGCACCAGAACAGACCTGTTCATAGCTCGGATTTTCTCGTTTTCCACCACAAAAACCCGGCATAACTTCATATACACCGTTTAGTTCGTCAAAACAAGCCTCGGTACACCAAAAACAGCCGGCACCAAAAGTGGCTACGGATAGTTTACTCATCGATTTTAGGTATAAATTTTAGAGATGCCGAATTTACACAGTATCTCATCCCTGTAGGTTGCGGACCATCGTTAAACAAATGACCAAGATGGGCCTCACAATCTGCACACTGGATTTCAATCCTCTTCAATCCAAAACTAAAATCATCTACTTGTTTTACATTTCCCTTACTCAATACATCATAATAGCTTGGCCAACCTGAGCCAGACCTATACTTTTCTTGACTTGAAAAAAGTGGATTATCACATGCCACACAGATATAAATCCCTTCCTCTTTATGGTCCCAAAACTCACCCGTGAAGGGTCTTTCTGTGCCACCGTCTTTTACAACACGGCAAACGTTTTCAGGGAGAATTCGACCATTAAAAGAATTCTTCTCTGCAGTGCTTTGGGCTTCACAAGATATGAAGAGCACGAGAAATAAATAAAAAATAGAATGTTTCATAAACCTTAAACAAAGAATTAAAATAGATGTTCTCTTTACAATATTACTTTACATTTACGCAATGAAATTAAAATATGGGAAAAACTTTTGGCTTCTGACCTTTTCCATGTTTTGTTTCATGACGAGTTTTAATTTAATTCTACCAGAACTCAATGATTTTATTTCGGCTTTAGGTGGTGCAGACAAAAAAGGGCTTGTCATAACGTTATTTACCATATCTGCGGCGATTTCAAGACCATTCTCGGGAAAGTTAACCGATACAATAGGTCGTAAAAAAGTAATCTATTTAGGTATTTTATTTTCTATAATCATATCCTGGTCCTATCCCTTCTCATTTTCTGTACTTTTCTTTTTAACGCTAAGATTTTTACATGGCTTTAGTGCAGGATTCACACCGACTGGGTCAACTGCATTACTGACAGATATAATTCCAGCAAACGAGAGAGGTCGTGCAATGGGACTATGGGGTACATTTATTTCGCTTGGATTTGGTGTTGGACAGTTTTCTGGCTCATGGATTGGGATTCACCTCGGAATGGATGCACTTTTTATCATATCGGGAGGAACCTCATTGCTCTCGGGTTTATTTTTATTGAAAGTTGAAGAAACACTTGAAAACCCTGAAAAATTTGATGGTAGTCAACTTAAAATAAATTGGAATGATGTTTTAGAGCCATCTGTTATTCCAGCGGCGGTGGTAATGCTGTTGACAACTGCTTGCACGGGTATGATATTCGTCCTTACTCCCGAAATATCAGGATTTTTGGGGATTGAAAATAAAGGATTTTTCTTCGGTTTCTATGTGCTTTCTACGATACTGGTTAGATTATTTGCCTCTTCTCTATCAGATAGAATTGGGAGGCGTGAAACCATGATTATAGGGGTTTGCATGTTGTTTCTTTCTATGTTCCTTCTGGCGCGCGTAGACTCATATAATTCATTCGTTTTAGCTGCCATCGTATTTGGCTTAGCAACAGGAGTTTCAAGCCCTACTCTATTTGCTTGGACAGCGGATTTATCACATATCACCCGACGCGGTGTTGGTGCTGGCACCATTTTTATCGCCTTGGAGGTAGGCATTATGATAGGATCACTATCTACATTAATTACTTATGACAATACCGTCAATTCAATTTCAGATGTTTTTCTTTGGGGAATGGTCATGAGTGTTGTTGCTCTTGCCTACTTGATTTGGCACAAGATAAATCGCCAATCCGCATTTTAATCTATCAAATACCTACGAATCAGATAATGCCCCAAATAAATGAATGGCGTTAAAAGAATGGCGATGATAATTTTCAAAATATAATTTGTTGGCGCTATCCGCATGAATTCAACGAAAGATAATGAGCCTGGAAGTACGAAACCAATGTACAAAACAATACAGGAATCAATTAACTGTGAAAACAAGGTGCTTCCTGTACTCCTAAGCCAAATATAACGATCTCCAGTCTTGGACTTAATCCATGAGAATAATGAGGCATCAAGCAATTGAGAAACTAGGAAAGCACAAATACTTCCAACGATAACCATTTGTGCCTGCCCAAAAACCTTTTTATAAGCAATATCGTCTGAAAGATTTGAACCTGGAATATTTACCGCAGGTATTTCAATTGATAAACCCACAATCAAGAAACAATAAGCGATTAAAATTGCAGTAATCCAACTCAATTTCCGAACAGCTTTATATCCATAAAATTCATTTAATAAATCGGTAAGTAAGAAAACAACGGGCCACGGAAGTATACCGACAATTGTAACAAAAGGTCCAAATTCGCCACCAAAAAGATTGAATTTTATTGGAATCTCAATTAGCTTGTTGCTGATGAGTTCAGCAGTAACGGCATTGGTGATAAATAAACCGGCTAAAAACACAAATAACCACTGTTTTCTACCTAATAAAACCTTACTCATGCCAAAAAATATTTAAAAACCAACATAATCGAGACGTTTAGACTTGATGTAACGCGGCACATAATAGCTATGGTTATTGAAGGTATCTATGCGAATACCGGTCCTTGCCGCATGAATGAATTGTATGACTCCATCAGTTGTGTCTACAACCAACGCAACGTGGCCAACCACCTTAGAATTTAAATTACGTGCTTTGAAAAACATTAAATCCCCAGGTTGTAAATTTTTTAAAGTTACAGTTGTTCCGAGCTCTGCTAACCCATAGCTTGTTCTTGTCAGACTAAATCCAAAACCTCTAAATACATAATTGATAAAACCCGAACAATCAAAACCAGATGGAGACATTCCTCCCCAAACATATGGCACACCCATGAATTGCTTTGCATATTTGATAATGGCATCAGACTTTTGCTCTATAATTGCATCAATATCTTTGGAAGAAATAGCTGATGAATCGTTTTTTATGTCCTCAGACTGGGCTGTCATCTGTTTAAAAGAAACAAACAGACATAGAAATAAAATTATATTTTTAGACAAAAAAAAGCGCATCAAGAATGCAAAATTATAACTATTTTCGATAATAATTTAATTACAGTCGTGCCAGTTATTGATACACAACATCTTACCAAACTATATTACAGCATTGGAGAACTTGCAGAAATGCTAGATGTAAATGCTTCACTTTTGAGGTTTTGGGAAAAGGAATTTAAGCTAAAAGTTTCAAAAAGGAATAAAAAAGGAAATCGCCTGTACTCTGTTAAGGAAATTGAAGAAATCAATAAAATATATGCCTTAGTTAAGGTCCAATTGTTCACATTGGATGGAGCAAAAAAAGTAATGAAAGCAAAGGACAAAAGCCTCATTTTTGATACCAAACATAGTTTGGCCTCTAAATTGGAAAATATCAAAGCTAAACTACTCAATCTAAAAGCTTAACCTAAATAATTCGTTGAGCGTCAATATTGCCCAATTCACATCGGTCCTTGAACAAACGATACCTATTTTTGGATATAATATTGTAAACAAGATCTCTCAAACCTCTTGGGATAACCCAAAACAACATGA
The DNA here is from genome assembly GCA_913051935.1 of uncultured Flavobacteriales bacterium. Lineage (GTDB taxonomy): Bacteria > Bacteroidota > Bacteroidia > Flavobacteriales_D > Crocinitomicaceae > UBA952. Next base: position 31,692 of record CAJXCU010000013.1, on the reverse strand, counting down.
AAACACTGAAATACCACTTCAAGTAAGGAATCAAATGCAGGGCTGCACTTGAACGGTTATACATCGTTCCTTTTTTCAATAAATAGAAGGTTTTCATATCAACATCATAAATCCCCTTCTTCGGTAAAAAAGACCTCGCATGTTCCCCTTGAAGCGCAGAGAAAAAAAGTTGTTGATCTCTTTCTTGCTTTAAAATAAAGCGAACAACCCGAGAGCATAAAGGACAAGCTGCATCATAAAATATTATATCATTCATAGTCGCTGCCTTAAATTATCTTTAAAGTAATTCACCGCGAATAGCATTCGCGAGCCATACCACGAAAACATCTCACCATCTACAAGAGTAATTTTCGCACTCGGAAAGAGAGACTGATATTTTTCTTTATGCTTCTCCTCGAAAGGAAAAGGTTCAGAACTCAAAAAGACATAATTGGGTTCACAATCACCCAGTGACTCGAGCTCGGGATAGCGGTCTATCTTTGCCATATTATTGAAACCTAACTTTTCGATCATACTGCCTATAAAAGTGGATTGACCCGCAACATAAGATGGCTTGTTCCAAATAAAATACAGAACCGAAAGGTTTTGACCTAAGTTTTTTAGTGGACTGTATTCTTGCTCAAGGTTCTTGACCAATTCATTACAGACCTTTTCTTTAGACAAAACAACGCCTAATTTCATGATCATCTCAATGCCATCGTCAAAACTATTCACATCACTCATCCAAACGGGAGCAACTTTCTCTAATGCCAAAATGTCCTCCTTTGTATTTTCTTCCTTATTGCCTATAATAAGGTCAGGTTCAAGCGCAATAACCTTTTCGATATTTACGCGTTTCGTCCCCCCTATTTTCTCCTTATTTTCATACCATTCCTGCGGGTGAATGCAAAATTTGGTGATTCCAACCACCTCCTCATCAAGAGATAAATAATGTAAAAAATCAGTAAGCGATGGAACCAAAGAGATAATCCGCTTAGGCATATTGTTTAAATAGACCTCGCGATTTAATTGATCAACAAATAATTGCGTATTCATTCTAAGACATGGCAGATATTATGTCGTATCTCGTTACAATATGCATGGACCCTGAGTCAGACTCAACAAGAACAGCAGGTGTATTTTTATTTATTAACTTACAAAGCTCATCTACCTGTGCTGAACTTTTTACAATTGGAAAAGCTGCTCCCATAATTGATGAAATCGGTGCGTCTTTTAACTCGGGCTCATCAACCAAAGTTTGATATATTACACTATCATCAACTGAACCCACGAATTGGTTATCCTTCATCACCGGAATTTGCGAAATACCAAACTTTCTCATTTTGGCAATTGCATGAGAAACAAGTTCCTCGGCAAAAACTGAAACCAAAGGTTTATCCTCGTGCTTTTTGACCAAATCTTTGGCTGTAAGAATTTCTTCCTCCAGAAAACCTCTTTCGCGCATCCAATCATCGTTGTACATTTTACCAACATATCTACTTCCTGAATCATGCAATAAGACCACGACAACATCGTCTTTAGAAAAATTTTCTTTTAGCTGTATGAGCCCTTTGACAGCTGCTCCACAAGAGTTCCCTGCAAATATTCCCTCCTCACGAGCCATTTTTCTTGTATATACTGCAGCGTCCTTATCAGTAACCTTTTCAAATCCGTCAATCACACTAAAATCGACATTCTCGGGTAAAATATCTTCTCCGATCCCTTCGGTAATGTATGAGTAAATTTCATTTTCATCAAATATGCCCGTTTCATGGTATTTTTTAAAAACAGAACCGTAGGTATCAATACCCCATATTTTTATGTTCGGGTTTTTTTCCTTTAGGTACTTTCCAACTCCTGAAATCGTACCACCGGTTCCCACACCAACGACAAAATGAGTGATTTTACCATCGGTTTGCTCCCAAATCTCTGGACCGGTTTGCTCATAATGCGCAACGGAGTTCGAAGGGTTATCGTATTGATTTACATACCATGAATTAGGTGTTTCTTCTGATATTCGTTTTGAAGTGGAGTAATATGATCTTGGATCCTTTGGATCGACATCGGTTGGGCATACAATTACCTCAGCTCCAACAGCACGAAGAATGTCAAACTTCTCTTTCGATTGCTTGTCGGTAGAAACGCAAATCAGCTTATACCCCTTGATGATAGCAGCCAAAGCCAAACCCATTCCAGTATTACCAGACGTTCCTTCTACAATCGTACCTCCGGGCTTTAAGCGACCATCTGCTTCAGCATCTTCGACCATTTTAACAGCCATTCTATCTTTCACTGAGCTCCCTGGATTAAAAAACTCAACCTTTGCCAAAACCATCGCGTCAACGTCTTTGGTCAGCTTATTTAGACGAACTAGTGGAGTATTACCTATGGTCTCAAGAATATTCTTTGATATGTTCATTTATTTTTCTTTGTGCAAAGATAATTATAAAGTAGGATTTCGACTCAGTGATAGGATTCAATTATTACATCTAATCCTTATCTTAGCATGCTATGAATATTTTATTTCCAAAAGTTTTCTGCTTGATGCTATTTACAGTTCAGTTATTTGATTCTTCAGCACAGAAGCAGGAACAATGCAATATTCTGCCCACACCTGTAGTATACAAAAGAGTGAAAGGCAATCTGTATTTACGAGAAAAAATACATCTCAATAAAGAAAATTGGCCAAAAAACACATTGAATCAATTGGATTCAATGCTACAAAAATTTCATAAAATAACAATTCAGGATACGACCGGAAAACCATTCATTCGGCTTAGAAAGCTTACAAATGTACCAAAGGACTTTTATTCTATTTCAATAAGTAGCTTCATATTTATATCCTACTCAAATGAAAGAGCACTTTATTATGCTATGCAATCCCTTGTTCAGCTCATAAAAACTGAAAACAAGATTAAATATATACCGAAAGCATTCGTTCAGGATTACCCAAAATTTGATTGGCGCGGGCTGCATTTAGATGTTTCCAGACATTTCTTTTCGGTTGAGGAAATTAAAAGGTACTTGGATTTAATGGCGATGTATAAACTCAATACATTTCATTGGCACCTTACAGATGACCAAGGTTGGAGGATTGAAATTAACGCGTATCCAAAACTGACTACAGTAGGCGCCTTCAGAGACAGCACTTTAATCGGTCACTATACAGCAAACCCAAGAAAATACGATAGCCAACGCCATGGAGGTTTTTATACGCAACAAGAAATAAAGGAAATCGTTAGCTATGCAGCGGAACGGTATATCGATGTTGTTCCAGAAATTGAGATGCCTGGTCATAGCCGGGCTGCCCTAGCTGCATACCCTAGGTTTTCATGTACTGGAAAGCAGCAAAAGGTACCTGGTCTCTGGGGAGTATTTGAGGACATTTATTGTACGAAGGAAGAAAGCTTCCAATTCCTATCTAATATATTGAATGAGGTCGTCAGTCTATTCCCAGGAAAATATATTCATATCGGCGGAGATGAGGCACCCAAGTCAAGATGGAAAAGCTGTGCAAAATGCCAAAATGTAATGCAAAAAAATAGATTAAAAGATGCGCATGAATTACAAAGTTATTTTATCAGCCGTATAGAGCAATTCCTTAATAAGAAAGGAAAAAATCTTATCGGATGGGATGAAATTCTTGAAGGAGGGCTTTCGCCTAATGCCACGGTAATGTCGTGGCGCGGTTTTAAAGGAGGTATTGCAGCTGCTAAGAATGGACATTATGTTGTCATGACTCCTGGTACTCACTGCTACTTTGATCATTATCAAGGAAAGTCGAACGAGGAACCATTAGCTATTGGAGGTTATACACCCTTAGAAAAAGTCTACCAATTCAACCCCATACCTGATGAATTAGATGCCGCACAGGCAAGTTACATCCTCGGAGGGCAAGCCAACTTATGGACTGAATACATTACAAGTTATGACCAGTTAGAATATATGGCCTATCCAAGAGCAATTGCTCTGAGTCAAGCCTTGTGGTGTCAGAATAAACCAAACTATGAGAAGTTTTGTCAGGTGTTGTATGACGTGCATTATGAAAAGCTAGATTCTTTGAAAGTGAACTATTCCAAGTCGAGCCAGCGCGCATCAATAACAAGTAAGGTAAACGAAAAAGGGATTTCTTTAATTCTCGATAGCCCTGACACCTCTGATATATTCTGCACCTCATTACGGACTAAATTAAGTGGGGAAGAAATAAAGCTAAATCTAAAGGCTGGGGAGGAGTTGATGATAACAAGGCCAAAAAAACATGTTACTGAGCAAGAAATTGAATTCATAAGTAAAAACTCCGCACTAGGCTCAACAATTCATCTTACAAGACATCATGCACTAGGCGCCAAAGTCAATTACATTACAAAACCCAATCCACAATACCATTATGCCCCTTCCCTTCTCATTGACGGCCAGAAAGGAGTGAGACCATGGCGAGGACACGAATGGATTGGATTTGACACCTGTAAAATCATAATTGAAATCAAATTACCTGAAAAAAAGAAGATTAAGGAAATTGTATTTAGTTTTCTTGAATCAAATGGATCTTGGATTTATTTACCAAAACAAATTCAAGTATCGAATCAGATGAAAAGGAGAAAAAAAATACGTTCAACAACAAATATCAATTCGGAGCTTGTTCGGTTGAAAATTAAAAAAAGACTAAAAACAATTAATATCGAAATCAATACATTTTCATCGATACCACAGGGATTACCGGGCGCAGGTCGTGTCCCGTGGACTTTTCTAGATGAAATTGTATTCCATTAATAAGAATTGTATCGAACTGTCGGAAACTTAACCGAGTTTAAACCTTTCCTTTCATTCGATGTTATTATTTTTGCACAAAGTACCTTATGTCACAGATTAATTGGAGTCAAGTAAAAGCCTACGAAGATATTACGTTCAACTTCTGCAATGGAGTCGCGCGTATTGCATTCAACAGACCTGAAGTTAGAAACGCATTCCGGCCTAAAACTGTTGATGAAATGTTAGACGCACTAATTATTTGTCACGAAAGCCAAGAAATAGGAGTCGTTCTAATCTCTGGAGAAGGCCCTTCTCCAAAAGATGGTGGATGGGCATTTTGTTCAGGAGGCGATCAGCGCGTAAGAGCTGCGAGAGGTTACAAAGGAATTGATGGAGTGAGTAAATTCAACATTTTAGATGTTCAAAGGCAAATTCGTTTCATGAACAAAGTAGTGATTGCTGTGGTGCCCGGTTGGGCAGTTGGAGGTGGACATAGCCTTCATGTCATTTGTGATTTAACGCTTGCCTCGAAAGAACATGCCATTTTTAAACAAACCGATGTAGACGTTGCAAGCTTTGATGGAGGATTTGGATCGGCTTATCTAGCAAAACAAGTCGGTCAAAAGCGCGCAAGAGAAATTTTTTTTCTAGGCGCAAATTATTCAGCACAAGAAGCATTTGAAATGGGTATGGTGAATAAAGTAGTCCCCCACAACGAGCTGGAGGAAACGGCTTATGACTGGGCACAAGAGATTTTGAAAAAAAGCCCAACAGCCATTAAGATGTCTAAGTTTGCCTTCAATCTTATTGATGATGGATTGGTAGGTCAACAAGTATTTGCAGGAGAAGCAACACGACTCGCTTACATGACTGATGAGGCAGCTGAAGGAAGAAATGCTTTCCTCGAAAAAAGAGAACCCAATTTTAATAAATATCCTAAATTTCCTTAAATGTCTGTACGCTCATTAGAACCAAGAAGCCTTTGGAGTCATTTTGCCGATTTAAATGCAGTACCTCGACCTTCTAAGAAAGAAGAAAAGGTCATTGAATTCATGATGAATTTTGGTAAAAATCTTGGTCTTGAAACTATAAAAGATGAAATCGGCAATGTCATTATAAAAAAACCAGGAAGTACGGGCATGGAAAATAAAAAGACCGTTATTCTTCAGTCCCATTTAGATATGGTGCATCAAAAAAATGGAGACACCGTATTTGACTTCGATCGTCAAGGCATTAGCATGCGCGTCAATGATGATTGGGTTGATGCAGACGGAACAACACTTGGTGCAGATAATGGTATAGGTGTCGCCACGATTATGGCAACGTTATCATCAACCGACATTCCACATCCTCCGCTTGAAGCACTATTTACAATCGATGAAGAAACGGGAATGACTGGTGCGAAAGAAATGGAAGGAAGCCTATTTAAAGGTGAAATACTTTTAAATCTGGATACTGAGGATGATGATGAATTATCCATTGGATGTGCTGGTGGTATTGATACCAACACCGCCTACACCTGTGAAATGATTTCACCTCCAGATGATTACAGCTTTGTGCAAATCGATATCAAAGGTCTGCTCGGCGGTCACTCTGGAATGGATATTGATTCAGGGCGCGGAAATGCGAACAAATGGATGGCAAGGATACTTTGGAACATCTCAAAAAAATCAATCCTTTCGTTAGGCTCCTTCGATGGAGGAGGGCTAAGAAATGCAATACCAAGAGAAGCAAAATGTACCATTGCAGTACCATCGACAAAATTAAACAGCGTGAAAGCCGAATTTGAGGAACAAGTTAAGGTGATTCACACCGAATATAAATCAATTGAACCCAACATACTTATTACAATGACGGCAGCAGATAAGATGCCAAAGGTCATTTCGGAAAGGGACACAACAAAAATTCTGAATACTTTGTGTTGTGTTCCGAATGGTGTGTACAGAATGAGTCCGGATATCGCAGGTTTGGTAGAGACCTCTTCAAGTTTAGCCAGGGTACTTATTGAAAACAACAAGTTTACCACCCAATCCCTTCAAAGGAGCAGCGTGGAGTCAACAAAGGACGAAATTGCCATGACGATCAGGTGTGCTTTCGAAAGCATGGGCTGTGAGGTCACTCAAACGGGAGATTACCCAGGTTGGCAACCCAATCCCAATTCTGATATACTTGTGATAATGGAGCAGCTATACAAGGAGTTGTACAACGAAGACCCCCAAGTCAAAGCCTGTCATGCCGGTCTCGAATGTGGGATCCTTGGAACCCATCTCCCAAATGTAGATATGATTTCATTTGGGCCCAATATTAGAGCGGCTCATTCTCCTGACGAGAAAGTTCAAATCTCTTCAGTTCAGAAATTTTGGCGCTTTTATCTAGAGACCTTAAAAAAAATACCTTCAAAATAACAACCAAAATAATACCTTTTAAACATTATACACCAAGAATATGTCATTTAAACTAAATACCATAGAGGAAGCCCTAGAGGATATCAAAAATGGAAAAGTAATCATCGTTGTTGATGATGAAAACAGAGAAAACGAGGGAGACTTTTTAACGGCGGCAAGAAATGCAACTCCAGAAGTAATCAACTTCATGGCTACACACGGTCGAGGTTTGATTTGTACACCGCTTATTGAAGAAAGGTGTGATGAACTGGGTCTTGAAATGATGGTGCATTCTAATAATTCGCATTTTGACACCCCTTTTACCGTGTCAATAGATCTCATTGGAAAAGGATGTACAACAGGAATTTCTGCATTAGATCGAGCTAAAACAGTACAAGCCTTAATCGACACAAATACCAAACCCAACCAATTAGGGAGACCAGGACACATATTTCCATTGAGAGCAAAAAAAGGTGGAGTCTTAAGAAGAGCTGGCCACACAGAAGCCGCTGTCGATATGAGCCGACTCGCAGGCTATGAACCCGCAGGGCTGATCGTTGAAATCATGAATGAAGACGGTTCAATGGCAAGACTCCCAGAATTGTTTATCATTGCCAAAAAGTTTGATCTCAAAATTGTTTCTATAGAGGACCTCATCGCCTACCGAATGAAGAATGAAACGCTAATTGAAGAATTGGTTGAAGTTAAGATGCCCTCTAAATACGGAAATTTTCAGCTGAAGGCATTCAAACAGCTTACCACGGGAGAAGAACATTTAGCAATCATCAAAGGTGAATGGGATCCCAATGAATCCGTTCCAGTCCGAGTCCACTCCTCTTGTTTTACCGGTGATATATTAGGTTCGCTACGATGTGACTGTGGAGATCAGCTAAAAGAGGCATTGAAAATGATTGAAAAAGCCGGAAAAGGTGTTGTTCTTTACATGAACCAAGAAGGAAGAGGTATCGGCCTTGTTAATAAATTAAAAGCATATAAATTACAAGAAGAGGGTTATGACACTCTGGAGGCGAATTTGAAATTAGGCTTTAAAGGTGATGAAAGAGACTATGGCGTTGGTGCTCAAATACTTCGTGCTTCTGGAGTTAAAAGAATGAAATTAATCAGTAACAATCCGAAAAAAAGAACGGGCCTCGTCGGATACGGATTAGAAATAACCGATACCATTCCAATTGAAATAGAATACAATGTCCATAATGAAGACTACCTTTTGACTAAAAAAGAAAGAATGGGCCACGAACTCAAGATCAAAAAATGATTCTTGAAGCCAAAAATATTACTAAGTCATACGGAAACCTTTCTATTTTGGGAGGTGTAAATTTAGAAGTAAGAAAAAAAGAAATTGTATCAATTGTCGGTTCCTCAGGTGCAGGAAAAACAACCTTACTTCAAATATTAGGAACTTTGGACGATGCGAGTTCGGGAGAGTTGACCATCGATAATACGAATCCATTTGAATTAAATCCAAAAGAACTTTCTTCATTTAGAAATCAAAAGCTAGGTTTCATCTTTCAGTTCCATCAGCTACTTCCAGAATTTACTGCGATTGAAAACGTAATGCTTCCAGGACTCATTAGAGGTGACGCAAAGAGAAAGGCCAAAGAAAGAGCTGAATTACTTCTGAAAAGAATAGGCCTGCAAGATAGATTAAACCATAAACCTTCGGAGCTATCCGGAGGAGAGCAACAGAGAGCAGCCGTTTGTCGGGCCTTATTTAACCAACCAAAGATTATTTTTGGGGACGAGCCATCCGGGAACTTAGATACCAGAAATTCAAAAGAGCTGCACGAACTATTTTTTGAGCTGAGAGAAGAGTTCAATCAAACCTTCGTCATTGTCACACACAATAAAGAATTGGCTGCGATGGCAGACAGAACTTTGACAATGAAAGATGGGAATTTCGTTCTTTAAATGAACCAGAAAGACTTAAAAGAATATCTAGACTTTAAGGCAAACCAATACGAGTGCCCAAGCTTCATTGAAAATGATCCCATTCAAATTCCACATAGGTACTCAAAAAAAGAAGACATAGAAATCGCCGCCTTTTTCATGGCATCATTGGCATGGGGTAATAGATTGAGCATTCTAAAAAGCGGAGATCGACTAATGCAATTGTTTGGCGATGCTCCCCATGATTTCATAATGGAATATGACAGTATGAAACCTCTACCCTTTGTTCATAGGACTTTTAATGGAATCGATTTGAACTTTTTTTGTCGCAGCCTTAAAAACCTTTATCAAAACAAAGAAGGGCTCGAGGGAGCATTTAGCAATGTAGATGAAAAAGAAATTGGTCTAAGAATGCGAATTACAAATTTCAGATCCGCTTTTTTAGAAACGGCTCATGAACAAAGAAGCGAAAAGCACATCTCAAATCCAATGAAAAATTCGGCATGTAAAAGATTGGTAATGTTCCTGAGATGGATGGTCAGAGGTAACGAAAAAGGAGTTGACTTTGGACTTTGGAAGAACATATCAAAACGCGAATTGTATGTACCGCTTGATGTTCATACAGGAAATGTAGCAAGAAATCTAGGTATTTTGAAGCGTGAGCAGAACGACTGGAGAACGAATGAAGAGCTTATTGGTAAATTAAGAAAATTTGATGCGGAAGACCCTGCCAAATACGATTTTGCATTATTTGGTATTGGTGTAAACAAAGAGCTCTAATTCAAATAATTATTCTCTTCTAAAACCTCAAGCACCTCATTGTTGACGATTCTCTGGTATTCCATTGACTCTACCTCAGAAACATAAGCATCTTTAGATTTTTTGCGACCTCTAAAGGTTTTAGTTATGGAAAAACAGTGGTCAAAGACATACTTGTCATTATTGCGGTCAAAACCAAACCAACAATTATAACAATAAAGGTCATCCTTATCGTCACGCTCTACAAAACGAAGCATTATTCGTGGGTAATCGATGACGAGCGTATCTTTTCCTAATAAAACTCCTGAAAAGGAATTCTTTTGAATTAATTCACCTTTAGAATTTCGATCAAAAACGTATGTTTTAAGTTCTGTATTAATTTCAGTTTCAAATTTACTCATGAGTGCAAAACCATCTTGAACTGAGCCATGAATGGGCAAAAAAAGGGTATCAATGATATTTAAGCTCCCCTTAAATACTTGAGAAGAATGCTTTATTTCAGTTAAAAGGTGATTACTTATGGATTGTTCTTCGGAATCTGCAGCTGTTACCTCTTTAATATCTTGTTTTAGGTGAACCTTGTTTTGAGCGACATCATTTTCTCCCCCACAACTTAAAGTGATTGAAAATATACTTATCCAAAATAAATTACGCTGATTCATAAAACTAGTTATTGGATTTAAAAACTTGGGCAGAAAACTTTAGAGCATCTGTGAATGGTTCACTCGCAATCCCGTGTTGAATGTTTTGGGACTCTAGCCAATATAGCAATAACTCTGTAGGCATATTACCAGTTAAATCATCCGAGGCCATAGGGCAACCCCCATAACCCTTTATAACACTGTCAAATCTACGACAACCACCTTTAAAGGCGGCACGCGACAAGGATTCAACATTGGTGGGCAAAACATGCAAATGCGCACCAAACTCAATTTCATTAAAAGAGGCATTCAGATTTGTAAAGACTCGCTCAACTTGTTCTGGTTTTGCACATCCAATCGTGTCAGAAATTGCAATAATTGATGGCGAAAAATTAATATTCAACTTATCAACCCAAGATTCAACCAGCTCTTCATTCCATTCGTCACCATAAGGGTTTCCAAATCCCATGGAAAGATACAAAACCACCTCCTTATTACGATTTGCAGCGATGGTATAAAGGCGATGCAATAGCATAAGGGATGCATCTATACTTTTATTTATGTTACGTTTTTGAAAGGTTTCAGAAATAGAAAATGGAACTCCGAGATAACGCACACTGTCATACTCCACCGCCTCCTTCGCTCCTTGTACATTGGCAACGATTGCAAGTAGTTTTGTGGCAGTAGTCGGATTGATTTTATCCAATACCAATGAGGTGTCTTTCAGCTGTGGGATGATCTTTGGAGACACAAAGCTCCCCATATCCAAGGTATCAAAACCACATTGAAGCAGACGATTGATATAGGCAACCTTCAAATCCGTAGGAATAAAATTAGCAATGCCTTGCATGGCATCTCTTGGACACTCTACGAGTATTAAAGGATCTTTATTTGTTACTTCTGAACTCAATGATTGCTTTATTAATACTTTTAACTACTGCTGGACCTTCATATATAAAACCTGTATACATTTGAATCAAAACTGCACCTGCCTTTAGTTTTTCGATTGCATCTCCTGCAGAATGAATACCACCAACACCTATAATAGGAATGGCATTACCGGATTTTTTTGTGACATACCTGATAACCTCTGTAGATTTATCCCGTACTGGAAGTCCAGAGAGTCCACCTGCTCCGATTTTCTCAACTTGCTCAGTCTCTGTAATCAGATTTTCTCTAGAAATTGTAGTATTTGTAGCAATTAAACCATCGATATTTGTAGATGAAAAAATATCAATAATATCATCTAGTTGACTATTTGAGAGATCTGGTGCTATTTTTAATAAAATCGGCTTGGGATCAGCGTAAGTTTGATTCTTAGATACTAATGTTTTCAATAAGTTTTCAAGAGGTTCTTTTTCTTGAAGCGCTCTCAAGTTAGGTGTGTTTGGAGAGGATACATTCACGACGAAATAATCCACATAATCGAACAAACGTTCAAAACAAAAAAGGTAATCATCTACTGCATTTTCATTTGGTGTAATCTTATTCTTTCCGATATTTCCTCCGACAATAACACCATTCTTTCTTGCTTTTTTCAGGTGATCAATGGCCAGCTCCACACCATCATTATTAAAGCCCATTCTATTGATAATCCCTTGATCATCCTTCAAACGAAATAATCGTACTTTAGGATTTCCTTCTTGAGCTTTTGGTGTCAAGGTTCCAATTTCTATGAATCCAAAACCACAATACGATAGCTCGTTAATATAACGTGCATTTTTATCAAATCCTGCAGCCAAACCTACTGGATTTTTGAATTTTAATCCAAAAACTTCAGTCTCTAAAAGAGCATTGTTCGTTAAAAATAGTTTTTTAAAAAACCAACGTGCAGGAAACAATTTGAGCAGAAGTGACAAGGAATCCATTGTGAAATAATGCACCTTTTCTGGATCGAAAATAAAGAGAACCCTCCGCAGTAGATAGTACATATTCAAAGGTATAAAAAAAGCGAGTAAAACTCGCTTTTAAATTTTTCTGGTTTGATTAAACCTTGTACTTACCCGATGATTTCAGGTTAAATTTCTTTCGTTGTTTTGCGTAGTCCTTATAGGTAAGGTTGCGGGTGAATACTACATTCATGTGGTAATAGGCATCCTTTTGATTTGGATCACCGCGCTTTTGACCAGGATCAAATGACGGGTTACCTACTGCAGGGTTTGCAAAATATTCAGCTTCAGGCGCCAAATTCGCAGGATTTGCATAAACAGTGCTCACATCATCCAAATAATCTGTAAAGGTCTTCACATAAGCCAACTCTATACCCACTCGCCACATTTTTGAAATACCCATCCTAAACCCAATTCCCATCGGTAAAGTTAAGGTCAGCGGTGAATAAGGTTGATCTTGGTCTTCAGTTCGCAGTTTACGTAATGATGTCCAATTGCCTTCAGCGTCTTGAGCTCTTGGATTAAAGTAACACAAACCGATCCCTCCAAAAAGGTAATATTGTTGCGACCGATTTTTCTTTGAGTAATTCCCTGGAAGGTTGTAAGTTGATCCAAATTGCTCTTTCGCAGCAAAAATCCATTCTATTCGTTGCTGAATTTCTACTCCTAAACTTCTGAAATGGAGATTTCGTGCATATCTACTAGGTTCTTCAGAAAGTGAGTCTGCACCTTTCAAATTAAAAACACAAAGACTAGAAGTTGTGGCAAAATAAGGATGAAAACGTTGACGGTAGCCCAACCAAAATGCAACACCAGTCGCTGGCCAATCTATGTCTTTTAAGCTGTAATCTCTACCTATGCCTTCTGCACCACCCAAATCACCATTGAATTGGGTTGCACCCAGACCAATTTGAAGCTCTTTCTTGTGTAAAGACCAGTTTCTTTGAGAATTAAAATTCGCATGCTGCGCTCGTATCGAGAACACAAAGATTAAACAGAAAGAGAATGCAGTTAGGTTTTTCATCTTGTACAGATTACATTTCTATACGAAATTAGGCAAATTTCCCAAGTCCACAAAAGACTTGAGACATAATTTAATAACTAAAACCTATTAAATAAAAATTAAGAAGGACAATATCGATGCCAAACCAATGGTTCCGTAAAACCAAGGACTTCTCCAATACTGTCGTTGCGCTTGAACTTTTTTAAGCACCAAATCGAAATCACGCATATTATTAATCTGGTCTGAGCTAAGCTCTTTTTTGTTGAATAAAATTTTTCTCATATAGTTATTCCTTAAATAATACTTTCAGTTTTTGCAAGGCTCTAAATGTCTTAACTTTTGCATTGTTTTCCGTTACACTTAAAATTTCGCCTATCTCCCGATAAGATCGTTTTTCAAAGTAACGCATTTCAATAAGCATCAAGTCTTTCTCATTAATTTTTCTCAATACTTTTTTCAACTTTTCTTTATGCTCATCAAGTCCATCGACGTCAAGTTCTTCAAAAACCTGAACGATTGTGACTTTATCAATACTCACAGTTCGCTTTACTTTTTGGTCTCGAAAAGACTGATAAACCTCACTCTTGGCGATTCTAAATAACCAAGAAGAAAAAGGCAATCCACGATATTCATACTTGGAAAGATTCGTTATTGCTTTCACAAAGATATTCGATGTGATATCACATGCCAAGTCAGTATCATTGATACGCTTAATCACATATCTGAATATGCTTTCGTAATATTCATTATACAGTGGGGCAAAATGCTGTGGATTGATTTTTGATTTTTCAATAATTTGTAATTCGGATTGAATACGGGTATCACTCTGGTGATACAGTGAAGTTGAGGACATAGTACATTGTTTTCTAGTTTGACATGGCATAAGATGCACTTGCAGGAGCACCTTATATTTTACATAACGCAAAAACATTTAAAAAGTAACACCCAAATAGAAAAATTAAAAAGATAACCTGAGTTGGATTGTTAGGTCAGATTTACGATCCCCCTGAATTTGTTCGGCTCCAGAGCCAATCTGATCTCGGTCATTGTATAAGAAAAATCCATATTTAACCCACAAGTCTATCGAACGACCAAAAGAATATCTTGCCAAAAGAAAACAACGACTACCTTTAAAATAATAGGCGGGAATAGAGAACACATATAATGCATTATTCTCGTAAGAATAAATTCTAGTACTGTAACTATCGGTGTCAAAAAGTGCATACCGAACATTGAAGGATAAGGGGAAGGATTTTGGTTTGTAGGCAACATCTTGAGTAATTAACAAACCCTGCTCTTTTGATTGACTTTCACGCTGAATGGAAACCCATTCTGCCCTACTTTTTAGTGTAAGTACTTTATTAATTTTGTTGCTGATATTAATTCTAAAATTACGCTGTAGCACATTTTCTACATTTGTAATCACACCAGTTGAAGGAGACTCATTTTTTTGACGAAGCTGCTCACGAAATCTAGCATATAACTCAAATGCCTTATTTGGCTTATAGATGGGCTGAATTAAAAACTCATGCCCCTTTGACGGTCCATCAACACCATATTTCATCCATGGAAACTCAAAAACATCGGTGTATGCATTTATCGACCATGCTTTGGAAAGCTTGAACTTAAACCCTGCATACAAACCATTCTCATTTTGAGTTCTACTCCCCTCTGAAAATCCTGCGTTATACATCGTTTGATAGGCTTCGTCATAGTCACGATAAAGTAGCCCTAAGCTAAAACGCGTATCAATAGCCAGCAAGGCACCATGAAGCATCGCCAATCCAGAGTGGTTATCATTCATCGAGTATGACACCTCACCAAAAACATTAAGATTCCTGTAAACATAATTGTAATCAGAGCTTAAGGAAAGACAATTATCCCCACTAAAGTAAAATTGGTTGTACGGTCTTGGATTCAATTGAACAGGCTGATCATAACGCAGATAAACCCCCTGAAATCCTAACTTCAAAAAGTCATTTTGAAACTGAATTGAAGCACCTGTTATAAACTCCTTCAGTGCATCCTTTTTTGCAATTTCTGAATGCGTGCGGTGTAAACCTGAAAGATTTATAGAGGACACAAATTCTAAATTCTCTTGTAAAGAGTCTTGAATACCACTGGCATCAATTCTTTTTAAAGATGAAAACAATAAAAAATCAAAATTCTTATAGGCTAAATTAATTGCAGCACCACGAAAAAACCTAGATTCATCGACCGAAGTATAGGGTTTTATGGAAACGGGATTGCGTTTCATTGTTAATATATCCGATGACTTACCAAAAGCGTAGCTCGACCATAAATTTAATCCTTGACCGAGTTGGATTTGATAATCACCAAGAGCAATAGATTTCAAATACTTACCTCCCTTGTAAAAAGCATGAGCAGAGTAAAAGTCGAAGCCATTTTTTTGAGCACCACGAAAAAATGATTCCCCTGCATCTTTTTCAGCAGTAATGCCGAAACTTATATTTGTTTTGTATGCGTACCTGAAGCGAGAATAATATTTATGAGCGTTTCCGTAATAATACTTACTAGATTGTTCTAGCAGGGAGTCAGGAACATCCGCATACCCTGCTTTTCTCTCAATTGTAGGCTGAAAACGCAGAAACCAATCAAAGTTACCCTCTCTCATTGCCTCTTTAAATGTGAGATGAAGTCGATCTAAACGTTCGTCCAAGGTGACAAAAGGCAATACCAAATATATGGTCTCAAGATCCCAAAATTTTAAGCTCTGTAGCTCATATATAGAAATCAATTTACCATGTATTTTTCTATGAACAAGAAGATCACTTATTTGAATATCAGTGAGTAACCCAAGATCGTTCAAGGTTTCTCTTGAGGACTTATTTAAATCAATAGGATTGTCAATGTAGAAGTTGAATTGTTCTAAAAGATTTGTTAAATCTATATTCTCAGTCTCTAATTGTTCAGAAATAAACTCAATGCGTTGTTGAATAATTTCACTTCTCTCCTGCGCAAGAAAGTTCAGACATAAAAGCATTGATAAAATGAATAACCTTTGTTTCATTTATTTAAATCAAATCGAAAAGATAGATTTGGGGACCATCCCAAAATTTGGTGGTACTGGGTTCCAAAATCCAAGTGGTATTGACTTGAAAAAACCCAACCTAAACCAAAGCTTAGCTCAATTGGATGTGTTGCAAACCCAACTCGAAAAAGTAGATTCTGTGATGGCTGATATTCTATACCAGACTTGTAGCGCATCGGATGCAATATATCTTTTTCTAATTCTGCCACAATCAAGACCATTGGGGAAACTTTGTAGGCTGTTCCGAGGCGAATAGAGGTAGCATAACGCTCCCTTGGCTCCTCTACCATTATATTTCTTCCCAGATTGAATACAGCCAAACCAAATCGCCAATTTTTAGAAACCTCGTAAGCAAGACCTAATTCACCTGTAAGGGTTTGATTAGAACCGTACGGGCCAGAAATTCGAATCATTTGGTGATTAATTTGCACCCCTACAGAAAGGGCATCGAGAAGCTCCATTGCATAACCGATCCCATTTTTAAAAGTTCTAAAATCCCTGTAACCAAAAGAATTACCTCCAACAGAAAAAACACCTTTTCCTAAAGGCATCGCAAGCGCATAACTTTGGTGCTGGAGCTCCTTTAAAAGGAATCTATTTTCATAGGCTAAGCCAAAACTGAGCGCGCTTTGATCCGCTAAATTTGCAGGATTATTATGGTATGAAAAAACATCTTTTAGACAAACACTTGCATTCGCAAGGCCTTGAGACCTGCTTCCTGAAAAACTTATACTTTGAGCGCAGCAAATGCTGCTAAACAAAATAGGGAGAGCAAAAACCAGGTTTAATCTAATAAGACGATAAACTCCCATATTCGAGGTGTATTGAATTGTTGTTTTGAAATTACAAAAAAAGATGACTGAGGGCAAAACATTATAGATTCATTTTAGATGTTTCATCACAATAGAATCATTTGTTCTATCTTTGAATGAGTAAGCGAATATGAAGATTAACTTGAATAATTTTAAAGCACCTGATCTCGATTTATGGAGATCAAAAATAAAGGCGGAAACAAAAGCAAGTGGTGAGCTACATTATACGAATGACATTGAAGGTATCAAATTTGACCCCTCAGAAAAAAAAATAGAATTTGACTTTGGATCTCAGAAAAATAGCGAAGAAAATGACTGGGGAATTACAGCCTATATTCCTGTAAGAGATGAACAGTCGGCAAATACATTAGCTTTAAAATGCCTTTCACAAGGTGCAAATATTCTGTACTTTGAGATTGCCTCGACTTCCACAGATTGGAATAAAGTTTTTAATGGCATTCATATCGACTATATAGATATCATTATGGCATTCGAGCAAGAAACTGAGCTTAAGAGTCTCGCTGAATTCATACCAAAAAGTGCTAAACAACATGTCAGTATTTCTGTTGATCCGCTTCGTCCGATAGATACGAACCTTATACTTCAAGCAGGATTCAAGATCATAGTCAATGGATTTCATCTAGAACAAATTGGAGCAAACGGAATTGACCAGATAAGCACAATTCTTCATTATGCCGAATCGCTAATCGAGAAATTTGATGTAGACAAAATATCATTTGAAATTGGTATTGGATCTGACTTTTTTATTGAGCTTTCGAAAGTCAGAACACTCAAATGGCTATGGCAGCATATCCTTCGAAAAAATGATATGACAATACCAAAGACTTTTATTCTGGGCCGTATGGGCTGGACAAATAAATCTTTGAAAGATCCTGATACCAACATACTGAGACAAACTACCGAAGCAATATCCGCGATTAGTGGCGGAGTAACCTCCATTTTGATTCATTCCTCGCACACCTACTCCATTGAATCTGACAATTGGTTTTATGAGAGATTGGCTTTGAATATATCACATATTCTCAAAGAAGAATCTTATTTATCAAAGGTAAATGATCCTATGAGAGGAGCCTATATTAATGAGAAAATGACGCGTATTTTGATTCAAAAATGTTGGACTCAATTTTTAAAGTTCAACGAGATTGAATCCAAAAGTTTAATTAATGATTTTCTTAAGGAAAGTATTCAAAATACAAGGACTAAAAAATTGACTGCCTTTAAGGAAGGAGCACATGAACTTATTGGTATTAACTTATTTCAAAATAAAATTGAACAAAAAAATGCTTGGTCAAAAGTTCCAAAATATTTGGATTTTAACTATTTAATATTTGAAAAGGAAGGATAATGAATAGACCAAAGAAATATACGGAACTAAGTGAAAGTGATTTCAAAAATAAATCTGAAAAAGAAGCGCATATTGAGTCTTTCGAAACAGCAGAAAAAATTCAATTCAAAACACAATATACCGAACAAGATTTAAATGGATTGCGTCATGTTAAATTTGTTTCAGGCATTGCTCCTTTTTTGGGAGGTCCCTACAGCTCGATGTATACTAGTCGGCCTTGGACCGTTCGGCAATATGCGGGATTTTCAACAGCAGAAGACTCAAATGCATTTTATAAAAGAAATTTAAAAGCCGGACAAAAAGGCTTGTCTGTTGCCTTTGATTTAGCTACCCATAGAGGCTATGACTCAGACCATGAGCGTGTCCAAGGTGATGTCGGTAAAGCAGGAGTTGCCATCGACAGTATTGAGGACATGAAAACCTTATTTAATGAAATTCCATTAAATGAGATGTCAGTGTCAATGACAATGAATGGTGCGGTCCTTCCAATTATGGCTTTTTATATTGCTGCTGCGAAGGAATCGGGTGTAGAAGAAAAAAAATTAGCAGGAACCATTCAAAATGATATCCTGAAAGAATTCATGGTACGAAACACTTACATCTACCCCCCTGCTCCATCAATGAGAATTATATCTGATATTTTCAAATATACCTCACGCAACATGCCAAAATTCAACTCCATTTCAATATCAGGTTACCACATGCACGAGGCCGGTGCAACAGCTTCAATTGAACTGGCATACACCATTGCAGACGGACTTGAATACATCCGAACAGGAATAAAAGCAGGGCTAAAAATAGATGACTTTGCACCAAGACTAAGTTTTTTCTGGGCAATAGGTATGAATTACCATATGGAGATTGCCAAGCTACGTGCTGGTCGGCTTTTATGGGCCTCTGTATTAAGTGAATTTGAGGCAAAAAACCCAAAATCAATGTCCTTGAGAACACATTGCCAAACTTCTGGATGGTCTCTTACAGAGCAAGATCCATTTAACAATATATCGAGGACATGTATCGAAGCTTTATCAGCAGCGTTAGGAGGAACTCAGTCACTACATACAAACGCTCTAGATGAGGCCATTGCTCTACCGACGGATTTCTCAGCGAGAATTGCGCGCAATACGCAACTGTTTCTGCAGAAAGAAATTGGAATAACCTCATTCATCGATCCTTGCCACAACAGTTACTTTATTGAAAAAATTACAAATGATTTACTGAAAGAGGCAACAAAACTCATTGCTGAAGTTGAAGAACTTGGTGGAATGGCAAAAGCGATTGAAACGGGAATTCCAAAACTTAGAATTGAGGAAGCCGCTGCTAAGAAACAGGCACGGATTGACTCTGGAAAAGACCACATTGTTGGACTAAATTTATTCCCCTTTACTGAGGATAAAGAAATTGATATTCTCGATGTTGACAATCAAAAAGTGAGACTTTCGCAAATTGAAAAGCTTAAAAAAATCAAATTAAATAGAGATCCTAAAGAAGTACAAAATTGTCTATTGGCATTGGAAAATGCAGCAAGAAACGAGAGCGGAAACCTTCTTGAATTATCTATAAAATGTGCTGAAGCTCGCTGCACGTTGGGAGAAATCTCAAATGCATTAGAAAAAGTCTACAAACGATATACGGCTAAAATAAAATCAATTAGTGGTGTATATTCAAAAGAGGTTGCCATGGACGAAGATTTTAAAAAAGCCAAAGAATTGGTGTCGGAATTTGTTGAACTAGAGGGAAGAAGACCAAGAATAATGATTGCGAAGATGGGGCAAGACGGACATGACCGTGGCGCAAAAATTATTGCAAGCTCATTTGCTGATATTGGATTTGATGTAGATATAGGGCCATTATTTCAAACCCCAACAGAAGCAGCCAAACAGGCAATAGAGAACGATGTTCATATTTTAGGCATTTCCTCATTGGCGGCAGGGCACAAAACACTCGTGCCTGAAGTTGTTCATGCACTCGAAAAACAAAACAGGAAAGATATTATGGTCATTGTAGGTGGCGTTATTCCTAAAAAAGACTATGCCTTTTTAGATGAATGCGGCGTATTCGGAATCTATGGTCCTGGCACGAAAATATCAAAGGCCGCCCAAGAAATTTTAAAGCTCCTAATAAAAAGTCACGAATAAACTTGTATTTTCGGCATAATAATTGAAATGACTATTCACAACTATGAAATTTAAATTCTTTTTACTTGGATTGTGTGTTCAGTTCTGTGTTATACACACTAATGCTCAAACACCATCACCGACACTCGACGTAAAGCAATCAAAAAAGCTTGTTTTTTTAGACTCCGAAACCGACATAAAACCAACCGTCACATTCAAATCTGTATTTGAAAATAATGGGACTAAAAGAGGAACAACAACCTGGCTTTTCTCGGGAAGAGAAGGAAAAGATTGGAAATATATTTCTGGTGATGCGACTACAGAGGAAGTTGAGATTTTATTCTTAAAGGTTGGGAACTACTCCGTTGAACTTGCAGTAACTTTCACTTATGACGTGGTTTTAAAAAGTGGAGAAACGGAAATTGAAGAAGATGAAGTTGCCTTTGAACGAGAATCGATCGTAACGGCAGCCAACAACCTAGATGAGCTTACACAAATTCACGCGGACAGTAACTTTTTAAAACTTGTGAAAAAAGCGTCAGATTATCGGGTTAAACCAGAATATGTAAGTGACCCAACACCAAGTATATTCTTGGCAAAGGGGTACTACGGTATCTACAGGAATGAACTACCAGATCCTGTAGTTTCAGACCCATGGGAGGAAACTATAAACTCAATTGCTGCCGCAATAGAGCTGGACATTAATGGAATCCTTGATGAAAAGATCCATAAAATATGGCTTGACAAGTTCCAACATGACTTCCTGAACAATTATTTAATCTACAATTTAGAGGAAGAAGATGGATTTTACGGAATCTATGATGGAACGGATAAAGAAAAGAAAACAGAATTATTAGAATTGTTACTTGAGGGTGTTGAAAACTACTCCGTTATTACAACTCAGCCAATTGCTATCAAGCTTCTAGAGGCCCCAATTAGAGCGGCATCAAAAGATGTACGCTCTGCGAATACGATCTGGAGCAGTGGAATTGAACAGCTTAAAAACATGAGTGAAGCAGAATTTGATAGGATGACGGAAACAGATTTAAAGGCGTTGAAATTTGGTGCAATGCTGAGTGCAGTAACACTGACAAACCTCAGACAGTCAAATACTGAGGCCTGCGATATTCTGAGCAGCTTGAAGGAAGTTTATGCCTATGACAGAAGTTTTTTAGCGTTTCTTAAAACGCGCTATAACAATTGCAAGGAGGAATAATCAACAATCCGAGTTTGATAAGGTTTATCACACAATACCCAAGTGCCAACATTGTTTTTTAAATTTACCTGTGAAACAGTTACTTCTCGTTATTAAAAATAAGTTCATCATCACATTTGGAGTGTTCTTTTTCTACCTCATACTAATAGATGACAACGATATATTTTATGTTGTTAATCAAAAGAAAAAGTTAAATGAACTAGAGCTACAGAACGAAGCTATGAAGGCTAAACTAAAGAAAACCAAGAGCGATTTAAAAAAAATAAGCCACCTCGATAATCTTGAAGCTTATGCCAGAGAGAAAAAATTTTTCAAGCGAAAAGACGAGGACATCTTCGTAATTACCAGTGACTGATTGGACTACTCCAATCTGCCAATATTGCTCCGCGAAAATAAAAGCTAAGAATTTCTTTATAATTAAATCCGCGTTTTACCATTTCCATAGCTCCCTCCTGGCATAGACCAATACCATGACCAAAACCACGCCCTGTCAATAAAATTTTATCACCAACAGGTTCACAACTAAAAAAAGTCGAACGTAGTTTGAATGCAGCTCGAAGATCTCGAAGCGGGATACCAAAGGACGGGTGAATAAAAAAGGTTTTTCGCTCATTTTGCTTGTAATTAAATGCCAAATGTCTATGTTCTCTATTGGAAATATCGAAAAAATAGTTGTCTGAAAGATAATTCAAGAGCCTTGATTTGGGTATGTACACTTCCCAATTTGCTTGGCGTGTGTGGATACAGAAGGTATCTTCATGCGATACATAGTTCGGTAAGGCTGTATTCCAAATCTGATCAGTTTCTGCAGATTGCCCCCCACAATTGGCCGAGAAAAATGTTGGAAAAGAACAATCATTTGAATCCACCAAGACTAACCCATAGGTTTCTTTTACCCCTTCATTTATTCCTTTAAGCTCGCCCTGATAATTGCCATAGTACGCTTGGCAGTGCACGGCGTCACATAAATGAAACCCCTGACGCATATGTTTATTAAGATTATTCCTTGCAAAAGTTCGGCTAATGATAGCTTGAATTTTATAATACTCCTTGGCACATCGAACCCCCGCCTCTGAAGCTAAAACACCTTCCAAATATGATTCTAAAAAAATAGCATTCACAACTTGAATATGACCATAGAATGCGGAGATTTCAAAATCCCCTTCATATTTTCTTGACTTAATATCCGTTTTATTTTTAAGCTTTGGTGAAAGTCGGACATAATCAGAATGACTAGATTGTAATACAAATAAGGTATCGTGTAACCCTAAAAACGAACCATTTTTAGCAACATGAATTTGATTTGACGAATTTACTTGTAGATTTATTGTGCCACCCTGATTTACCTCTGATAAAAACCCATTTTTACCATGAACTTGATAACTACCTTGCACGACCGTTAATTCAATAGATTGAATTTCGTTTTGAGAAAAAAGACGAACCATAAGATTCTGGGCACCATGGGGGCACGAATAAATAAACGCGATAAAACAAATCAGATACTTGGTGAATTTCATTTTGTATAAAAACCTAACAAATCTTGTGCAATTTTCTTACTACACCCCTCATTCCCCATTAAATTAATCATCTCGTCGTAAGCATTCATTATAGAAAGCTTATGTGTATCGTCGTAAATCATTCGATCGAGTTCCTTTTGTATTTTATTTGTAGTAACATCGCTTTGAATCAATTCAATAACTACCTCTCTGTCCATAATCAAATTTACAAGTGAAATAAAACGAATGTTTACAAGGAACTTCGCAATCTTATAGGATAGAAAAGAGCTTTTGTAGCAAACTACTTGAGGCACTCTGAAAATCGCTGTTTCTAAGGTTGCAGTTCCCGAAGTAACAATTGCAAAATCAGCCGATGATAAAAGATCATATGTTTTTCCAAAAACGAATTCAGCAAAAGGATAGTCTTGTTTATATTTAGTGTAAAATGATGACGGAAGATTTGGGGCACAGGCAACAACAACGTTAAAATCGGTATACTTGCGTGTAGCCTCAAGCATAATCTGCAACTTACGTTTGACCTCTTGTTCACGGCTACCTGGAAGAATAGCGATGGTGGATTTACTTTTCGAAAGACTCAATCCCTTTTGATTTTCAAAATTGTTTTTCGCATCAATTAAGGGGTGTCCAAAATAAGATACATCAAAACCTTCTTTCTTGTAATAATCCTTTTCAAAGGGTAAAATACAATACATTTTATCTACCGTTTCTTTTATCACATTAATACGAGATGCTTTCCAAGCCCATATCTGAGGAGAAATATAATAGGTGACAGAAATACCTTTTGATTTTGCCCACCTGGCCATTCTCAAATTAAAACCAGGGTAGTCAACCAATAAAAGCATATCCGGTTTAAATTTCTCAATCTGCTTTTTACATAATTTAAAATTATTTAAGATGGTTCGAAGATTCAGGACAACTTCAATAAACCCCATGAATGACAAGTTCCTGATATGGTTTCTAAGATGAACACCCTGTTTTTGAAGCAAGTCACCACCCCACCCTTCCCAACATAAAGAGGGCTGAACCGAGTTCATTTCCTTTACAAGGTTAGAGGCATGTAAGTCACCGGAAGCTTCACCAACAAGAATAAATACTTTGTTCATTTATTGAAAAAAATAGGTGTAAACCATATAGGGTGCAAAACAAATCATCCCAAGTATTATTCCACGTGTCAAATGATATTGCTCCTTATTCAAGAAATAATAGAACCACAATAAATTGACAATTATGGACAATGATAAATACTTACTTGTATTCACATTATTATCTGAAATCTGACTCCATACCACACCGAATTCCATATCTTTTGACAAGGAGAGAAAATAAACTAAAATAGGAAGAAATAGTATCGGAGTAAGAATACCAATTAATGTCCCGAATAAAAGTTGTCTATTAAAATTCTCCTTCATTGTCCAGATATTTTAGATTTCGTAAAACTTCATAGTTGGTTAAATCAAAATGGGTTGGGACTATTGTTGCATATCCCATTTTCAGGTAATATAAATCCGTATCTTTTCTCTGATCTCTATCAGAAAACTGACCTGTCAACCAATAATATGGTCTTCCGAACTGATCGCGTCGAGAATCAAATTTATCCTCCCAATAAGCATGGGCCTGCGCACAAACTTTTATCCCTTTTAAATTCTTGGGTGATACTTTAGGAACGTTTACATTCAGTGCTGTATTGTGAGGCAAACCCTTATTCAAGATATGCGGAATGAGTTCTGCAGCAACATTCTTTACTGCCGAAAAATCGGCATTCGAATTAAAATCAGCCAATGAAAAACCTATTGAGGGTATTCCTTCCATAGCCCCTTCTATGGCAGCAGACATGGTCCCGGAATAAAGGACATTTGTTGAAGAATTCTCACCGTGATTGATTCCAGATAGCAACAAATCAGGTTTCCGCTTCAAAATCTCAAAAACTGCGAGTTTCACACAGTCGACCGGTGTGCCAGAGCAACTATAAGCTTCAACTCCATCGAAGCCATTATAAGACTCCAATCTGAGCGGCTTAGTAATTGTTATTGCATGCCCCATACCGGACTGAGGTTTATTGGGTGCAACTACCAAAACATCACCAAATTCTTTTGCCACTGTTACAAGTTCTTTTATGCCTTTGGCATGCACACTGTCGTCATTTGTTACTAAAATGGTCTTGTTCATATCTTGACACGAAAATAATCAATATAAGTGATTCAATTTTTAATTTTGATTGAACTAAATAACGCTATTTTGATAGAACCGGTTAATAAGTTTGCTTTTTGTTTTGTATCATGCGTTCCTGTCCGAAGTGCTGCTCAAGATGAAAGTGAAATTATATCACAGTTGGTATTCGGAGAACCAGTGAAAATAATTTCCTTAAATAAAAACTGGAGCTTCATAGAATCGTGTATTGACGGTTATCAAGGATTTGTAGATCCAAAGCAGCTTCAACCTTTAAGTAAAGGAGAATGCGAAAAGTGGCAAGAAGAATACCGTTTTCTAAAAGCACTTGAAGGAGTGATAATAAATGAAAGTGAAACATATCGAATTCCGAGAGGTAGCTTTGTCGGAAAAGAAGAATATTTTTTAATCGGAACACATCGTTACCATAATATTTCAGTTAGAGAAAACTTATCTCTCTGGGAAACTGCAAAACAATATGTAAATACACCTTATTTATGGGGAGGAAAAACTCCTTGGGGTATAGATTGCTCGGGTTTGACTCAAGTTATCTATCGAATTTATGGTTACAATCTCCCAAGAGACGCGTATATGCAAGGTAATGAAGGTGTAGCAATTGAATATAAAGAAAAACAGTCAGGAGATTTAGCGTTTTTCCAAAATTCTAGTGGTAAATTAACCCATGTCGGTATCGTAGGTTCGAAAAATCAAATAATTCATGCCGCTGGATTCGTAAAAATCGACATATTGACCCAAAAAGGAATTTGGAATGAAAAATATAAGAGGCAAACACATAACTTAGCACAAATAAGAAGAGTTCTATAAAATCGATTTTTTTTCCATTAATTTTACAACTGCTTATTGAATGTTATGGATGATAGAATAGCTGACCTGAATGAGAAATTTGAGGAAGGGATGACAAAAGTTACCTCCAACCCTGAACAATCATTTAAAACTGGAAAATTAATCTGTAAAATATCCGATGAATTTAAATTAGAGCACTCAATGGCCAAAGGCCATCTGCTTCAAGCATATTCTGGTTTTTTCTTAGGTATTCATGATAGAGCTTTTGAATCTGTTAATATCGCACTCCCCATTTTCATTAAATATGAAGACAAAAAAAACCAGGCGGCATCGTACAATACGCTCGGATTTATTTACAACTATTTCGATGACCATAAAAAGCGCCTAGAGGTCAATTTAAAAAGCTTAAAAATCAGAAAAGACATAGGTGATGAAGATGGATTTATGCGTTCATTGAATAATACGGGAGATGCTTACCTATGGCTTGGCAAAAATGAAGAAGCACTTAAGCTCTTCAAGCAATGTCTTGGAGTAACAAAAAAATCTGATAAAAGAATGCTTTCCGTTGTGCACAGCAATATTGCTGATTCGTATTACAGAATGAAGCAGTATCCGAAAGCCAAAAAAGCTCTTGAGCTAAGCAATGCCTTTGCAAATGAAGTAAGCTTTGAATCCATCATCAGTTGCAACATTTTAATTCTATCTCGAATTCACAATCAACAAGATGAATTTGAGAAATCAATTGAGCTGATAACCACGTTCACACGTATTGAAAAGGAATACATTGAAGAGGATATTGTTGAGTTGTATAAAGAATTGGCAATTGCTTATGAAAATATTGACAAGGCTCCAGAGTCGCTAAACGCACTAAAAAAACACTACAAAATAAAGGAAAACATTTTTAAAGAAAAACAAAAAAAAGACCTAAAAACATTAACCTTCAGAAAAAAAATAAATCAACTAGAAGACAAAACAAAAACCTTAGAGTCACTTGTCGATATTCGGACAAACGAACTGAAAGTTGCCCTAGAGAGCGAAAAAATAATTGCTTTTTTTTCACGGGAGCTTAATGATACTTTGACCTTAAGTGACGCTCTATGGAAAATTGCAGAAAATGTTATCTCTACATTAAACTTAGAGGATTGTGTTATTTACCTCGTAAATGAGAAAAAAACCGCTTTAATCCAAAAGGCAGCATTTGGTCCTAAAAATATTGACTACAAGAGCATTTACAAGCCTATTGAAATCCCTATTGGATCTGGTATTGTAGGTACTGTTGCCCGAACAGGAAAACACGAACTCATTAAAAATACCAATCTGGATGCTAGATACATTATTGATGATGTTAAAAGAAAATCTGAGCTGGCCGTACCTATTTTTTACAAGAAAGAAGTAATCGGTGTAATCGACTCAGAGCATCCTAATTTGAATTTCTTTAACGAGAGACATCTCTACATTTTTAATATGATTTCATCTTTATTGGAATCACATTTTAGTAGACTTAAGGAGCAAGAAATAAAGGAGGCCCTTCAGAAAGAGATTATTGCATTAAATAATAATCTAGAAAGGGAAATAGATGATAAGTCCAAGGAAAATACAGAGCTAAATCATAAAATATTAATTCAAGAAAAAAAGGTAATTATTGGTGAGATAGCTGCCATTATTGCCCATGAAATGAATACTCCACTGGCTTCCATAAAAGCTGGAAGCGAAGCCATATTATTTCTTTTAAATAGAATTATGGAAACTCAAATTGAAAAGCCCATTTCAAAAGAGGATCTTATTTTTATTTTGCCTAGAATCAGGGCCATAGGAAACAAGGAAAATAACAATACCAAGAACATACGAAATCGCATTCAAGAAATAGAAACAAAACTAAATAGGCAAGAGAATTCATTTGGACCTAAAGAAATACTGCTCTTATCCAAATTAAACATTTCTGAGCCCGAAGATCTGTCGGCATTATCAAAGACAAAGAATCCTTTGAATACACTCAACCTTCTCTACGATATCAATTCTATCTACGGATTCAATCATTCTTTGATTGCTATGAGCAAAAAAACGAGTACATCTATCGCAAACTTAAAATCTTTTGTGCTGAGCGATGAAAAAAAGATGAAGAAATCGATCTCATTAATTTCAACTTTTTATGGTCTTGAACAACACGTTCAACTTCACTATCCAGATGTCATTTTAGATGTAAATGTTGATAAAAAAGCAACGATAACTGCATTTGATTTTCAGACCATTCAGTTGTGGTCTAACTTAACGAGCCTAATACTTGATAACACAAAATTCAAATCCACACCTAAAATAAACTTTACATCTTTCTTGCATTCTGATCATTGTATTGGTTTAAAAATTAGTTGTGAAACTTCAAAAATCACCCGACCTATTTTTGATTCAGAACTTTTATCAAGGCGGTTAATGGATTTCGATGAACAAACTACCAAGCTAAATCTGAACATAATCAAAACAATTCTTGATGATCACAATGCAATATTCGAATGCAATACAGAAGGTACTTCTATAACAATGACCTTAACCTTTAGCGAATGAGGTTGACATGCCCCACAAGTAATCGACGTTCGTCTGTCTTCACAACTTTATATATAATTTTATAGGTGTAAGCTCCCTCCTGCGCTTGTTTTCCATTGACCCCATAGGTACCATCCCATCCAACATTTGCATCATTAGATTGAAAGACAACTTCACCCCATCTATTGAAAATCAACATCTCATAATTATACGGATCATAACCTGAAGTAAATACAGGCACAAACACATGGTTGTATTGGTCGCCATCAGGCGTAAATGTATTAGGAATATAAACAATAGGCTCCTCTTGGTATAATATTGAAACCTGAGCCGTATCAAGACATCCCAAATCCGATTCTGCTATCAAAGTAATCACAAATCCATCACTAATGTCAGAATACAAATGCTGTGGATTCATCACATCATCCGTTCCGCCATCACCAAAATCCCACTGATAATTATCTGCTCCATAGCTGTTGTTAGAAAACTGTATCCACTGACTCGGATCCGTAATAATCGGAGGACTTGCATAAAACGAAGCAATCGGAGGTGCCTCTGCACAAAACAAACTATTCAAGGTCGTCTCAGCGGAACATCCCCCCTCCGAAGAAACAAGCGTAACATCATAACAACCAGCATTGGTAAATGTATATGTAGGGTTACAACCACCTAAATCCAATCCATTACTAAAGCTCCAAATACATTCTGTATCACTACCTGCATATGGATTGTTCAACGTAACCGTAAATGGCGCACAACCCAAAGTATCGGAAACTTCAATTGCCAATTCAGGAGGTGAATTCACAGTAACAGTAGCGGAAGCTGTTGAATAACAATTATCCAAGCTATAATCCACTGTATAAATGGTCGTTTGAGAAGCATCAACCTCAATCGCAGAGCTTGTTTCTCCCGTTGGAGACCAAATATAATCCCCTCCAGGAAGCGATACCGTCGTATTTAAAATGAAAGCATCACCCAAGCAAACAGTCGTATCACTCACCGATACCAATGGGACTTCATTCACAAAAATACTTCCGGTGGCTTCCATACTCTGACACGAATTAACCGTATACACAACATTATACTCAGAACTACTCATCGGACTATCTGTAAATACATTGCTGCCCATAGTTCCATTCCAGTTATATACGCCACCAGGTATATCCGGCGTTGCGACCAACTCCCCTGTTTCACCCTGACAAATCTCGTCATCGGAGACACTGATATTCGGAATAGGATTCACAGTAACGGTTCCTGAAGCCGTGGACTGACAACCATTGAGGGTATACAATACAGAATAAGATGTGGTAGAATTAGGCGCTACACTAATAGAGGGTTCATTACTGCCATCCCCCCACAAATATGTTCCTCCAAGTAAGTTCGTTGTCGCGTTCAAGACAACAGTTTCTCCAATACACATCGTTTCGTCATTAACCGATAAATCCGGAACAGGATTCACAGTCACCTCGGCAAATGCTTCAGCCGTACAACCATTCAAATTATATTCTAACGTATAAATAGTAGATGCGATCGGACTTACACTAATCACCTGCGTGCTTTCATTGGTAGGCGACCAAGAGTAAGAACCTCCAAGTGGATTCCCTGTAGCACTCAATGTCGCCGTTTGACCTGCGCAAATCGTTTCATTATTGACAACAACACTTGGCGTTGGATTCACAGTAACCGTCGAAATTGCAGGTTGCGTCGTAAAGCCGTTAACGGTATACTCGACAGTATAGACCATATTAATTGCGGGAGAAACCCAAATAGACTGTGCAGTCTCGCCAGTAGACCATAAGAAAGAACCTCCAGGAATAGTAGGTGAAGCAACCAAAAGAATGCTATCACCACTACAAATCACTCCTGAACTAACAGAAACCTCAGGAGCAGAATCGACGTTTACAATTCCTGTCGTATCCTCAGAACAACCATTCAATGTATATGTAACATCATAGCTCGTTGTTACTGATGGGCTGACTGTTATCGATGGGGTGACTTGACCGTCTGGGCTCCACAAATAAGTACCTCCAGCAGGAGAACCCGTCGCATTTAAGGTAGCAGTTTGACCTGCATAAATAGTCTGTGCAGCAGGTGTAACATCAACAGATGGGATTGGATTCACATCAATGGAAATAACAACTGGAGTTCCGATACAAAAGTTTAGAATGGGTGTAACAACATAATCGATTGATCCAGGAATATTCGATGTTGTAAATATTGTATGATTAATTTGATTGCCATTTCCAGTGGCACCTCCATTAGAAAGAGTCTGAGCATAATCCCAAGAATAAATAGTACCACCATAAGAGCTACTCAATGCGATATCTGTAGTTTGTCCAGAGCAAATAGCAGATGCACCAAGCACATACTGTAAGTCAGGCGTTGGATTAACAGTCAGATTTAATGTTGCAAGTGAATCACATCCTGTTACTGCACTTGTAAGTGAAGCCGTTTGACTTTCCGTTGTTGTGAAGGTTAGTCCATTCCAAGCGTAAGGCAGTTCAGTATCGCATATGGTAATGTCCGTACTGCTTGTGAGCGTTAGATTTACCGTAAGGTTTAATGTCGCGAGACTATCACATCCTGTTACTGCACTTGTGAGTGAGGCGGTTTGACTTTCCGTTGTTGTAAATGTTAATCCATTCCAAGTGTATGGTAATTCAGTATCACAAATCGTAATATCTGTCGTGCTCGTTAAGGTTGGGTCTACTGTTAGGTTTAATGTGGCCAAAGAATCACATCCTGTTAGCGCACTTGTAAGATTTGCCGTTTGACTTTCAGTTGTTGTGAAG
>CAJXCU010000012.1 GCA_913051935.1 uncultured Flavobacteriales bacterium | reverse complement strand
CTTGTTCTGCTAGACGCAGGTAATTACCAATCAGCGATTGAAGATTTTTCAGAAGCAATAAATATCAACCCGACGACGGATTGTTTTACTAATAGAGGATTAGCTTATGTAAAGCTTGGGAAAATACAAGAGGCTTACAATGACTATTCAAGGGGCATCAGACTAAATCCTTCAGATGGTCATGTATATTTTAATCGGGGCAGTCTTCTTTTAGATAATGAAAGCAATCATAATGAGGCTATTGAAGACTTCCATACAGCGATACGTTTGGGCTGTAGTGGAATTAATGATTTTTATTATAAAGTTTACGGTAACCTTGCTTTAGTGTACTCCGATGCTGGGGATTACAATTCTGCAATTAATTACATTAATAAAGCCATTAACATACACCCTAGACGCTATGATGGTTACGTTAACCGGGCATACATTAAGCAGAATTTAGGTCAAAATATTTGCAGCGATCTTAAAAAAGCATGCAATTATGGAAGTCAGAGGAGCTGTGATGATTATAACTATGGTCCTTGTCGCTACAACTAAATACCAAAATCCAAAGGTTCATCTCTAGTCGACTGAACATCCATTACTTTAGGAAATACGTAAGGCATCAATTTTAAGATTATCTGCATT
The DNA here is from genome assembly GCA_913051935.1 of uncultured Flavobacteriales bacterium. Lineage (GTDB taxonomy): Bacteria > Bacteroidota > Bacteroidia > Flavobacteriales_D > Crocinitomicaceae > UBA952. The sequence continues at coordinate 48,402 of CAJXCU010000012.1, read as the reverse complement.
CGGTCTTTAGGATCTAAATCATTCAATCTCTCTTCCAGCTGTTCCATTTCTTGATACAAGACATCTTTGAGAATCGTTCGTAATTCTCTCGTCAATCTGTTGGGCGTTCCTTTCTTTCTTCCTCCGTGTTTTTGTCCTGTTGTGTTTGCCATACTATTTGATACTATTATGGTTTAATTCCTATAAAGAATATTAGAATGAGACTGATTTGTACTATCTGTAAGCAATTGACCGCTTACATCGATGATATGCTGGTTTATAAGGACATTTCGTAGACTGTATATGTCTCTTAGGTTTTCATAAAAGGTGTTCGATAATGGAATGGTCATGGGTACAAGCAAAAAGGAGTTGGTGATTTCATCAGCTCCTTTTTCTATTCATAAGCAAAAAAGCCACTCGTTAAAGTGGCTCTATGCAAAAACAGTCATACTATTAAATCATTCAAACAAATTAAACTGATATGAAGGATTAAAGAATCTTTCATCCCACTTGTTAGTATTTTGATTGATTACTTTCTCTCGAATCCTTCGGCCATTATAATATTCTTTAATTCGAATTAGGTTTCCTTGCTCATCAAAATATTTTTGTTCAAGATGAGATGAGTTTTTTCTAAAATTTTCATGAGCCGCCAGTTTACCATTTATAAACCAAAATTTTGCGGATCCATGTAACATTCCCTCTTTAACACGGGTAAACTTTCTTAAACCACCATTCTCATGATAACCAACTATTGCGCCATTTAAGAGTGTGTTGTCCTCTTTTAAGAACCGATGCCAACGGTTTCCTATAGCTTTGAGATATACCTCCTCTTCTTTGTATCGTTTTGTTTTTTCTACCAAATGTTTCATCATGATTAATAGATAACAAGATAAGGAATTATCTAAAATTCAAAGGTTCATCTTTAGTTGATTGAACTTTTAATCCGTGTTTATCTTAACCTTTGCAGTTATCAAGTTATCCGTGTTTTTCTATCTTTAGTGTATGAAAAAGATTTTGTTATTCTCATTTGTGATGTCTCTTTTATTTGCTTGCATTCAACAGGAGGATATTACCAATATTGTTGGAAGATGGGATGTTGAACAAGTATTCGATGCGAATGGAGATGAGTTAATCGGGTCTAATATTGATTGCTTTAAAGAATCATATTTGGTGTTGGATGCCACGGGCACGGGTGATTTTTATGCGTATGAAATATATAATGAACCTTTTTTTTGTGGTCTCGATACGATCATTGAGTGCGAGTGGTATGAGCAATCTAATTCATCCGACTATACGCTTCAATTAGATGGCCAATCGGGGAATTTATCTCTTGATGGTGATAATATGACTTATTCGTTTGATGCCAATAACGCTGCAATGACTTTTGTAAGGCACTAAAAAAGACACCCTTTATATTGGCTCAAGTCTTATTTGTGTTTTGCTATCTTTGACAAAAATCTCAACATATGAAGAAAATAATATTTGGTCTTTTCGTGTTAACGATTTCATTAGGACATACCCAAATACAGGTCGGGCAAGATTTGTGGGGAGACAACAACAATGATAGATTTGGTTGGTCTGTATCTTTGGCAAATACAGATGGGACTTTGGCTGTTGGAGCGCCATATGCTGATCTAAATGGGACTTCATCAGGACTGACTCGATTGTTTCAATTTGATGGGGTCAGCTGGCAGCAAAGAGGAACAGATATTATTGGAGAAGCCGCTAGTGATGAATTCGGCCACTGTGTCGATTTAAATGATGACGGACAAATCGTTGTGATTGGCAGTGCAAAAAACAGCAATTATTCAGGACACCTGAGGGTGTACCAATGGCAAGAAAGTGCGAATGACTGGGTTCAATTAGGTTCAGATATAGATGGATCAAATAACCCCGAGTGGTTTGGTCATTCTTGTAGCATCAATAGTGCTGGTGACATTATTGCGGGTGGTGCGCCATTCAATGATATTAACGGAAATGATATTGGCTTGGCTAGGGTTTATGTATTTAACGGTAGCTCATGGGATCAATTAGGTAGTGATATTTATGGTGAAAACCCGGAGGATCACTCGGGCCATTCTGTCAGTTTAAGTTCGGATGGATACACTTTATCAGTCGGCGCTGGTCATAATTCGGAGGTAGGTTTTGAAGTTGGCCACGTTAGAGTATATAAATTCAATGGGATGAATTGGATACAAGTCGGTTCAGATATTGATGGAGAGGGAGCATATGGTGATCATTTTGGGTATTCAAATTGTATAAGCTCGGATGGCGAAATGGTCGCAGTAGGGGCAAACTCAAATTTTAATTCTACAACATTTGCTGCGGGCCATGTCAGAGTTCATGAAAGTAATGGGGGCTCTTGGACTCAGGTTGGACAGGATATAGACGGGTTGATGAATTCAGAAAATTGTGGAGGAGATGTAAGTCTGAGTGGTGACGGAAGCACGTTAATATTGGGTGCAGTCAATAATACTACAAATGGCGCTTGGGCCGGGCAAGCAAGAGTTTACAAATTTGTCGGCACTAGCTGGGTACAGTTTGGATCGTCAATTAATGGCCTAGGACCGAATGATTATATGGGATTCGATACTGATGTGGATCGCGCTGGGAGTAAAATTGCAGTAGGAGCAGCAACTGCCTTAGGTTCTTCTGGAACGTCAGGTTTGGTTCAAGTTTATGATATCAGTTCATCGCTTGGAAATGACGGTATAGAGCTTATTAAAAATCCGAATAAAACCCTCATTCATATATTGGACCTAATGGGCCGTGAGACAATATTTAAGTCCAACACACCACTTATCTATGTCTATGATGATGGAACTATAGATAAGGTATTCACTGTGGCAGATTAGTATTTTAAATTACCTAAGCCTTCTTTTTCTCTTTTATCTGTTTCATTGTTTTTTTAAATTAGTAGCATGAAATATTTTATAGGAATAATAATAGCCGCATTGACAAGTTGTGGTAATCCCACGGGAGGTGAAAAGGAAATAAATGAGCTAAAGGTTTTTTCAGATGTAGATTTTCAAATTCATAAGAAATTTGTAGAGGATTTTCAAAAAGGTTGGAATAGTATGGATGTGGAACTACTAGGAGGTCTTAATACGGCAGACACAGTAATTATAAATTACACATCAAATGAAATTTTGAAGGTTAGTTTTAAAGATGCAAATTTTTGGAATTCCTTTTTCAGTCAATACAATTCTTTGAGCTGGAATTTTAATTCAGTAAGTCCTATATCGGATACATTAAATGGAGTGGTAGTAAAATCTTATTCTGTAAATGAAATGAAAAATGGAGCAATAAGCAACGAGAAATGGGTGATGTTCTTTTATTTTAATGCCGCCAATCAACTTGTTGAAGTTGATGAGTATATGAAGTGATTTTTGTAAATGGGCTTTGCTTTAATGCTTCACCTCAGCTCTCCGGAATCTATATGTGAAGGATGTTTTAAAAGTCATGTTTCACTATGCAAATGAACAGATTCAGGATCTTAATGTTTTAATCAATAAATCTGTGATTTTACAATAACAAATGAACACCATTCAATGAAAAATTCAATTTATTTAATGTCTTTGTGTTTTATCTTATGCGCTTGTTCCAAAGATGGAGATGAACCGAATGAAAATAGTAATCCAACAAACGAAAATATAATCTCAACGTGGGCGCATACCTTTCAGCCTGCTGTTCTCACATGTAATCTCGGTGATACAGTATATTTTGATTTAGGTGGAAGCCACAATGCGATTGAGGTCAGTGAGGCGAGTTACAATGCCAACGATCCAACACCGATTGAAAACGGTTTTGAATTTGGCTACGGTGCAAATGATTTTTTCGTACCTCAGGAGTCCAAAACTTACTTTTATGTCTGCGTACCACATCTCCCCGAGATGAAGGCCATAATCATTGTAGAGTAATATGTGGAGCTTTTAAATAGAACATTAATTTGTTGTTGTGTTTGTCATCCGTTTTTACAGACGTTTAAAGTCATCTAACATCTCTAATAAATGCGCCAAGCGGTAAGTGTCTTTAATATACGATTTTTAGAATGTTTGCAGTTAAACCCGTACAAAAGCATATACGACATAGTGTATGACATTTTATTTAACTTAGTTAAGTTACCTTCCAGGTAACTCAAAATCATATTAGGACCATACAAGTCTAGTGAATTGTAGGTAATTTTGTACTTTAAACAATAAATATTTCTGAATGAAAAAAAAGTGGTTGATTTATTCTGTTGTTGGGCTCCTTTTTTTTGGAATGGGCTTATCAATTTTGGGTGAGGCAGTAATTATGAAGTTTACGCAAAGTGACAACTGGGTGCTTTGGGGAACATTGGCCCTTACTACCACCAATTTTGGTTTGTGTCTCTTTGGTAATGCTGTAGTTCAAAAAGCAAAAATGAGTAGATAAACACAAAATGGGTATAATCCATTTGGTCCAGGGTACTGAAATGATCGTTTTATATGGAACGGGTCTTTTCTTTTATTAATTTTAGGCATTGTGCAAAGATTTACTTTATGATAGGGAAAACAAAAGTGCGTCCATTAGATAAGATGGGGGAGAGAAGGTGTATCGGATATACCTGTGAAATTATTGAAGAAACTAAGTTTGTAGAGGGATATATTGATGCTTATTTACCTTTTATGTCCCCGGAGACAAATCAGGCCGAAATATATTGTTGCGTAGTCGTGACTCAAGGCGAGTTTTCCGGTAAAATTCTTATAGTTGATCATGGATCTTTAGAGGTAGTTTTGGAATGAGTTCACTTTTTTAGACACTTCAAAAGAATTTTAAAACTAAAGAATCAATCATTTTTAGCGTTTTTAAAGATCGTTGCATTGGGTAGGTATTCACTATCCATGAGCTCTATGAATTCTTCCGCAGAAAGGGTTAGTAATATTGCTTTGTAGTCTTTTGGTGCTAATGGCTTTGGTATCGAACCTGGTTCAGGCTCTTCCACATAGTCCCAGCTAAAAATTTGTGTAATGGCCTCCGTTTTGTAGTGTTCTGAAAGATAAGTAAAGTAAGACTCTTTTTCTTCTCCAGGTCCTGTGAATGGTGTAATCTCTAGATTTCCTGTTTGGTTTATTTTAATTAAAAAGACAGACCAATTTCCTTTGATTTGCGGCTTATCTTCATTCTTTTCAAGTTTATTGACTACCAAATATCCCTTGATCTCTCGAATAATTAGTGAATCAGAAAGAACACCGCCCTTACCTCGTGAATCCCTGATGCTCTTATTTTCAATGGTTATGGTACTTCCACCGCGCATGGTTGCAGGCGGGTCATACTGACCATGCAGTTGAGCGGGTATTTGTGTAAGATTTTTAAATCCAGCAGGTTGTGGTTCTGTAAAATATACCTCAGCACACGAAACTAGGGTGCTCGTCATTCCAAGTAGGGCTATTATTTTCCTCATTCTTTTCATTTTTTATAAATCTAAAGCTTTTTCTCAGTTATTAGTATCACTTTACCACGTTTGTATTGATATAAATGATTAGTAATCAGAATATTATTTTTAAACGATTTTTGGTTTCTCAGGTTATCAACAATGCTATATGAATGACTAGTTAATTTTAAATTCAGGGCAACTATTTTGAGTTATAATTTTGCATCAAAGTAAATTTAAAACCTATGAAAAAAATAATTTTTACACTCGCAATTGTGGGTATTTTCAACAACGTGGCAATAGCTCAGAACGAAGAGAAAGAATCGGCTCAATATGGTGCCTCTATTGGCATTAGTCCTTTTGGGGGTTCTCTTAATTTTCAATATCATAAAAACGAAAAGACATCCTTTTCAGTATCGCTTGGTGGGCTCCCAGAGTCTAAATCCTTTATTAATCCGGATATTGATGGAATGGATGAAATTGAATTAAACGGTAAAAGCTCATGGATGGGATTTTTCTTGAATCACAGGCCATTTGAAAAAATGAACTGGTTCAGGGTAAATATGGGGATCGGTATTGGTTCAATTGAAAATACAATAACTGAAACGCTGCCTGATGGTGGTGGTGATTACACTGTAGATTATAAATCTTCTCCAGTTGGTTACTTCGGTGTTGGTGTTGGTCAAAGAACTTTTAAAGGCTTGACGTTTGGTTTTGATCTTGGGCTCTTGTATGGAAGTGGCCCTGAGGTTTCAGGTCCAGATGCTGACAAAGTTGAGGCAATTCGTAATAATTCATTTTTCTCGAATGTATTGCCTAATATCCAGCTTTCTCTCGGTTACAATTTTTAGTCGAAATTAAATATTTAGTATCTAAAACAAAAGAGGCTCTTCGGAGCCTCTTTTATTTTTTACAATTCTTTTAATGAGGATTCATTTATCCCCTAAATCATTTTATTTTTTCATATCAAAGTCGAGGGTTGAAAGCTCAATAAAATATATCCTTTTTGGTAGTTAAAAATTCTTACCATAATGATGAATGTTAATTCGGTTTCTTAGATTTAGTGCTTAAAATAATATTTTATGAGGGTTCTATTTTTTTTTCTTTTGTTTTCAACGATTACATTTAGTCAATCCAATGACACGGTCCATCAAAACACGTTGACGAGTAATAGTATTTCCTTTACTCTCGGGTCAGTTGTATTGGCAAACGGCTTAGGGCTGACATACCAAAGGATAGTAAAACCAAAGCAAAACAAATCTATATGTTTCACGCTATCCGCAGCCGTGAATTTGCTTCGAGTGGACTTTTTTGGAGTATCGAAGATATCAATCCTATCTATTCGAGGCGGGTTGTTGACGGGTTTTGATAAACGCAACCATTTTGAGGCCAATATTGGTGCAGGTTTGGCGAATGTCGAGGAGGAGGCTTACAGCGGGATTTATGGCTCTGGTGGTTCTCCCGCTTCAGAATATCGGGATATATATCTTGTAGGTAATATTGGTTATAGATTTCAACGGCCAAATGACGATTTTGTTTTTCGTACAGGGATTGGTTATCCTGAACTACTTTACGTAGGATTTGGAATTGCGTTTTAGCATCCAAAGTTCTCATTTTTCGTTCTTTTGTATTTTTTGTAATGTTTGACTTTAAATTTCTTTGAATTGACGTTTAAACCTAACTATACCTTTTTGTTTAGTTATACTTGGCTCGCCATAGAGATATATCTTTTTTTGTATTTGATCCAGTCATATACAACAGACTACTTTTTAATCTCACCCTTATTTTTTTTGGCATTTGCCCGGCTGTATTGGTGGCTTAACTTTTCGCCTGATTCGGCCATACAAACACTCTTTATATTGGGAGTTATCCCAATTCAATGTTGCGCAAATTATTGTTTCAGTCTAGATTTTTTTTGGGTTATATGTGGGCCGTATGTTTTGATGCTTTTAGTAATTGGTTTTTGTCGTATTTATTTTACCAGCTACCACCTTTCTAAAGAGGCTATTACCATTTCCTTGTTTAAAAATAAGACATTTAAAATAGACCAAAGTCGTCAAATTACCTTTATTCAAAATGCTAGAGGTAGAATACTTAACTTTGGATGTTTACTTATTCCAGTAGAAAGTAATCAAAATAAAGATAAAGGCATCGTTCATTTCATGTTCTTGGGGCAGCGTTCAATGTATAAATTCAGAGATTTTATCCGTGTTGACGGAATTAAAAACGTAAAAAAGGTCCTAAATATGATCAATCAAAATTTATATGAGTAAAGATAAACAGAGCTGGATAGGAACAGTTCCTTTTTTCTTGTTTATTGTATCCATGATTTTCATTTTGTGGTTTGTTTTTTTCGCACTTTCTTTTTGGATTACAGTTGCTTCATTGCCATTATTTTTCTCAATTTTATGCTCTTTCTTTTTAGCTTTTGTTTGTTACGCCTTATTTCTCAACATACCTATACCCAGAAGGAGAAGAGACCCTACGAGCGACCTCAATCAAATTAAGAAAATTGCAGAGGGAGCTTGGTGTTCTGTATATCGACAGTCTGAAGAACCATCTAAAGTAATCAAACAATTATTTTTTTGTGGATGGGGGCACAACGACTACCGGAATCACCGTGCGTTGGTTTTAGGTAAAGAAAAGATTTGTGGTAGATGGAATCCTTTTGTACTCTGGTTTTTGCACTATTTTATGATTTATTATCAGTTGTTAGGATTGAAGCGTAGGTTAGCTTTTGAACATAGAGTTGAGGCGCTTCCCACAACTTATAATGTAAATTATTTCAGATTACGTTATGAACAGGAATATGTACCGCATCCATTAACCGTTGAAAACTGCCCGTCAGATATTCACGAGCAACTTAAAAAACTCAACAGTGAACTGGCTCAAGTTGGTTTATATATCGATGATGTTCACGCTGGAAATGTCCGTTTAACGGATGATGGTCGAATAAGGATTATTGATGGAGAATTGTATTCTGATGGTGAAGAGTCATGGAAGTCTAAATCCGTCATGTTTTTCAATGGTGAGACCGTATCAAATATGGAACGTGTATTAGGGAATGAACGCATTGTAGCTTGGGTTGACCACAGGATGAGCGTGAATGATATTGTTTCCAATTCAAAGGTTTGCGTAAAAGCATGAATGCATCACTTATTTGTCTTTGTATTCTTTTTCAATTGACGATATTTAGGGTTTTAACTTGATTGGCATACATTGTCTTCCACTTTTTTAATCGAAAAATTAAGTTTGATAGAATGTTTTAATGTGGAAATTGTAAAATTGATTTTATGGAAATGTCTAAAAAAAAACCGTTCTTCCCCGTAAATAAATTACTGAAGGACTATTTAAATGACGTCGGTAGAATAATTAAACTTCCTATATCATATTCTGATTTACTAAGGTATACGGATGGATTTCCTTTGATTGACAAATATGGTAAAAATACACTTTGGGAATCTGTAATTTATGGAAGTGATTTTATAAGTGAATTTAATGAAGGGCTAACCTTCATATATTCCCTTTTGAAAACAGATGGTGATATGTCGTTCATGAAGCATTTATATGTGGATCGAATAGACTATTGTCATTTCGGAAATTCCAAGCCTTTTCGAATTAGAATTGTGAATAAGTTCAATGACAACTATGATTATTTTTATGTTAAGAAAACCGATGCTTCTCGGATTTACGGTTTAGAGCTTGAATATATTTTAAGCCCAAACAGAATAAATTTCTTTGTGGATGGAGAGACCCTAATTGAGGAACATATACCTGGGATACCGGGAGATTCTTTTATGGAGTCATATACCCAAAGTCCTTCTTTCAACAAGGTTCGCATAGCAAAAGAATTCGTAAAGTTTAATGAGCGCTGTTTTGTACGCCTTCTTGGCGATATGCGTTCGTATAATTACGTTGTAGATATAACACCCGATTTTGAGGATGAACAATATAGGGTAAGGGCAATCGATTTTGACCAACAATGTTATGAGGGTCGAAAAAATATTTATTTGCCTCAGTTTTTTAAGGAGAATAGGATTGTTGTTGATTTCTGCGCGGATGTCATGACTCCAGAAACAATTGATCAATACCGAAAAGAGGAACGCGTTTTAATCAAAAGACGCTACGAAACTGCTCAGTACCGATTTAAAAAGTTAATAAACTGTTTGTGTAATGACGATCTATCTACAAAATCTAAAATTCAGAACCTGCGTGATGAACTAGAAAAGTACCATAAGCAAAGTTTTATGAATTGCAGTAATATGGGTGAGATTCTTTATTTACATTTGAAACTTATGCTATCCATCGATGATTGAGTGCGCATTAATGAAAAGACAGTGCCGAAGAAATAATTTTATAATTAACCTTTAAACTATACGTATGTTTTCTACAAATCAAAATAAATCGGAACGCATTGCACGTTTCATTATTTCCTTATTTCTGCTTCCCGCTCCATTTTTACTCGAGTCTAGTAATTATTCGATTGTCCTTGGAGCCATTGGCGCAATCTTGTTGTTCAATGCGCTTTCTGGCGCCTGTATGATTTATAAACTATTTGGCGTAGATACTTGCAAGCTAGATTAGATGTTAGTTGCAAAATGCAAGTAATAATCGAGGCGGCTTTTTAGTGATTGCTATTTTGTAGTTTTAACCTGTGAAGATCAACTTATACATATACATTTTCTTAATGCTTCAAAGTTGTGCTTTGAATAAAAACAATGATTATGTTTCAAATTATAAAGAGCTTAGAAGGGTTTCAGAGATTGATTCATTGCTGAAGCCGAGCCCTGCGTTTTACCCAACGGTTACAGAGTTTTCTAATAGTAATGCTTGCATGAAAGCTTATAAAGAGCTTCAAAAGGAAGGTTTTTTGCTTTTGGGTTACGCTATTTTTCAACACAAGGGAAAGCTAAGCCAGGGTCTAGCGATCAAGACAGGAAAAGAACTTGGCGCCCATGCAATTCTTTTGTCACGTGAATTGGCAAATTCGAGTACTTTAGAAAAGACAGACCTTGAAGACGGTCCGGGATACAACTCGGGATTTAAAGGTTCACCAATTATTGAGGCATTATTATCTGTTGAGGAGCGCGATAAGTCTAATGGAAAGACATATTATCTTCACAATACACTATTCCTAGTTAAAATAAACTCGTAGGTTATAGGCGAGCGCTATTTTTTTATCATCACTCCGTCGGCGGTGAAGCTCAGACCAAGTTCTGGTTCTGTGATCTTGGCAATCGCTTCCTTTGACTTCCCGGCATCTTTTGCATAGTGTTGTAACATTCTAACACTTATGGTATCTACAAATAGATTGCCTTGAACAATTGCTGTCTTGCCTTCTGCACCCTCTGTAGGTACGAAGAACCCATAATCTCGAAACCTCACAAATACAGTATCGGTTTGGGTGGCCATGGTCATCCAGCAGCCTCTCTTGGGGCAGGTCTCTAAAATAGTTCCCTCAATACTTGTAACGATACTTCCTTCCTTAAAAGCACGGTCTTTTACTGATTCATACTGGACGGCATTGTCGATTGAGATTTTTTCGCCGAAATGTTCATAGGATTTGCATGCCGCAAGGGCTAAAAGGCATATGGTAAAAATACTTTTTTTCATATTTATGGTTAGAATTAGACATTAAACTAGATTTTTATTCTTTATAAAATTGCAGCACTGTGTTGCCGACATTTAGAAAATATAAACCTGTATTTAAAAACCCAATATCAATGTTTTTGTTTGGTTTCCATAATAAATTTTTTATTCTACGCCCTTGTGCATCTCGCAGCTCAAATTCGAATTGTATTGTTGTATTGAAGCTTCCTACTTTCAGATAAATTTTGTCATTGGCTGGGTTTGGAAATAAAACTAACTGGCCATGGTCAGTGAAGTTTTCGGCAATTGATGCTGTATCCGCTGAATATACAAGCTTAGCTATGAAAAAGTCGTGATCGCTGAAACCGTTTACACTTATTTCATCGAAGAAGGCAGTACCTTCAAAGTATCCGGTTACAATAGGATTGCCCGTATCGTCCGTAATAATCGAACATCCCTCAATACCTCCTGAACCACCAACTCCTTTTGCCCAAAGGGCATTTCCTGATGTATCATATTTCACAATGAAAAGATCCGTACCCGATGTATTGGGGACAACTAAAGAGTCAAAATAGCATGTTCCATCGATGGATCCTGTAATATATAAACCGTTTAAATGATCCTTGAAAATATCTTTCGGTTTCACTTCGGAGCTACCATTAAATGCCTTTGCCCATAACTCAATACCTTCTTCAGAATATTTTGCAAAAAAACCGTCTTCATCATCCAAACTATTCAATGTATCGGTATTAAAATGTGCCTGGTCTTCAAAACTGCCTACAATAAAAACATTTCCAAGCCCGTCAGTGGTAATACCTCTTCCTTCGATATCGTCGGTTCCACCAATACTCTTAGACCAAATAAAATCACCGGATTCGTCAATGCACAACAAGAAAGCATCGCTATCAGAGGTATTGGGAAGTACATTTGATCCAATTAAAAGATTTCCTTCGAAGTTACCAAGTAGGTGAATTTTTGAATTTTCAGAAAGTACAATTGAAACTGGTTCAACCTCATCTTGTGACGCTCCTGTTGATATCCATAAAACATTACCGAAATAATCAACGGCAGCCATAAAAAAAGACTCACTAGCAAATGACGAGACCGAATACATTCCTATATATGCTGAATCTTTAAATTGACCTGCAATGTATGCAATACTATCAGACTCTGATATAGCCATAGCATTCGCTGAAATTTCATTGTTGCTCTCTAAATTTAGTCCCCATCTAATATTTCCGACCTCATCGAATTGTGCGATAAAACCATTCGTACCATTTATATTTTCAAAAATTAGCGTATCTAGAATCATTGCGCCATCTGTACTGCCACATACATAAATTGTGTTATTCGGACCATTGGCCAAATCTTTCATTTTATCATTGTCGAATCCCCCATATGCACGAGACCATAAGTGGTTCCCTGCACTATCATACCTTGTAATAAAAAAATCCTCCTCCCCAACGGCAATTATATCAGTGTCGGAAAAAACTCCTGAACCTTCAAAACATCCAGCTGCTATTAGATCCCCGTTATTCGTTTTGAGTAATTTTTTACCCTCTATTTTATCGTTACCAATACCGATATTGACCCATTCAAAGGATTGTCCAAATACTGAAGCGTTAAGGAGTATAAAAAAGAGTGGGATGATTTTATTCATGATGGTATTTTCTGTTTTTAATTTTACAAACCTACTTATTTCATAAAACTTCTAATAAATATTTATTGATTTGAATGTGTAAGTAGAATGAAGAATGAGGTTCCAAATAAAGACGAAACCTACTGCGAAGACTTTCGAAATGTAAAAGTTGTATTTGAGATACTTGTGGGTCATTAAAACAATGTAGTGATTAAGCAACGCCCCTGAAGCCGCAATGAGACAAAACCTTACAATCTGTGGAATGACCTCTTGATCTTGGGCATTGAAGGTCCAAAAACGATTTAATAAGAAATTACAACATATTGCAATTAGAAAGCCATTTAGGTTGGCTACGTATTTGTTCCATTTCAAATTTTCCTTTTGGAAATAGGTTAGTCCAAAGTTAATTCCTACTCCCAGTAATCCGACTGTCGCAAATCGAAAAATAAGCCTCGTAAAAAACAGAAAATCAAGATCCATAAGAACTTCTATTTTCTTTAAACCAATGGATAAATTCATGAACACCTCTTTTAAACTCAATTTCTGGGTTGTAGGATAAAATGCTTTTGGCTTTTGAAATATTTGCACCTGTGTATTGCATCTCTACTTTTTTTGATGCTACATAATTCACTTTCGCGCTAATCTGTAGTTCATTTTCAAGCAATTTTATGAGCTTATTCAGCATTATCGGATTGCCATGTCCAATATTGATTATTTCAATTATAGAATTATTCTCACTGATGAATCGAATGGCCGAGAGCATACCTTTTACTACATCTTTAATATGGGTGTAATCTCTTTGACTCGTGCCATCTCCATAGATTGAAATTGGTTTGTTTTCAAGCATTGAATTCGCAAATTTAAAGAGTGCCAGGTCAGGTCTTATTTTCGGACCATAGACGGAGAATAGTCGAAGTATTAAAACATCAAAATCCATTTTTTCATGATACTCGGCAAGCAAGGCTTCACCTTTTAATTTTGTTTTACCGTATGGTGATAAAGGGCTTGTTTCATTTTCATGTTCTTTAAAAAGCCGTATTCCATTATCCTTATAGACTGAGGATGATGAGGCAAAAATAATTTTTTTGATTCCAGCTTCATTCAGAGTTTTTAATAGATTTGAGGTACCTGTAACATTGTTCAAATGGTATGCTTCAGCGTTATCAACAGAGGGCAGTACACCAGGGCTCGCAGCCAAGTGAATACAAATGTCCCATTCATGTGTTTTCAAATCTTTTTCGATAAGATGATTGATACTTTTTTTTAGAAAGTGGAATTTTTCAAAAGATTCCAAATAACGAACATTGGCTTTCTTGATATTTACATCGTAATATGAAGATAAACTATCGATACCCAAAACAGTGTATCCCTGTGATAACAATTCACTGGAAATCGAAGAGCCTATAAAACCTGCACAACCGGTTACAACAATCTTTTTCATAATGATGGCCGAAGATATATTTAAATTGTAATAACTTCAATACCCCTTTAGAGGTATTTAAAATACCTATATTCGGGTATTGTAATTTTTAGTTATATCCTTATTTTTGTGGCGATAACGACTGCGTAATTATCTAAACTTTAACCGATGAACTCAACCCAACATAGTTATAAGCCAATGATATGGTTGTATAGAGGTATATGTGTTTTAGGCTTGACTTTATCTGCCTTTATGATTCAGTCATGCGAAGATAAACTCATTGCTCCAGATACAGATGAAAACGTTGGAGGCGGCTCAGCGGGTTCTGGTGGTTCAGCGGGTTCTGGTGGTTCAGCGGGTTCTGGTGGTTCAGCGGGTTCTGGTGCAGGATCTGGTGCAGGATCTGGTGCAGGATCCGGTGGAGGTTCTGGCGCGGGTTCTGGTGCAGGATCTGGTGCAGGCTCTGGTGCAGGCTCTGGTGCAGGATCCGGTGGAGGTTCAGGCTCTGGTTCAGGCTCTGGTTCAGGCTCTGGTTCTGGTTCAGGCTCAGGTGGTGGCATGATACAGAATGAAGGAACCTATGATGGCTATAAGTATATTTTTTAGATTTAATTCTTCTTTAATTTTTCATAGATATGCTTAGGTGTGTATATTCCTTGGTCTTCTTTCTTTTGATTACTTCATTCAGTTTGGCTCAATCACAAACTGGTGTTTTAACAGGTTATCTATTTGATTCGATTGCAAAAACACCGATATCTGGAGCATATGTTTACTGGGTTCGTGGGGATAAAATGCTGATGCACACTGTCACCGATGACATGGGAATATATAAGCTTAAGGGTATTCGTATCGGTTCACAAAATATAAAAATAAGACATTTAGGGTATGACGACTTCTCTTCGGAAGTCAATATTAATTCAGGGAATAACCGATTAAATTTCCACCTCATACAATCTCATATTTCTTTGCCTTCAGTAAAGGTCATCGGTATTCGTCCTTCTGACTACAGCCGTCTTACGGGAACAGCGACGAAGTTGTCAGAGCATGATCTTGAAAAAATTGCTCCAATGGGAACGCAAGAGGCGCTTGAGTATGTTCCGGGGATCAATGGTTTTTCCGATGATGGAATTGGAAATTCTAGAATAAATATTGGAATTCGAGGAATCAATCCAAGGCGAACAAGCAGGACATTGGTTTTGGAGGATGGAATTCCCATTCAGCCCGCTTTGTATGTGTATTCTAGTATGTACTATAATCCTCCGATAGAACGTGTAGGAGAAGTAGAGGTTATCAAAGGTAGCTCATCTATTCAGTATGGGCCTCAGACTATGGGAGGAGTAATCAACTATGTTACGCATCGACCAAGGGAAGAATTCGGCGGACGGGTAAGCGTCACTGCTGGAGCGAACAGGTACTTGTCTTCACTCCTTGAGATAGGAGGCTTCGGAGGTAAAAAGTTTCGCCCTGAGATTCAAATCCTATATAAATCCGGAGATGGTTACAGAGATAATAATGAATTTGAGCAGTATAACGGTACCTATAAAATGATGTTTCTGCCTTCAGAAAAAAGGAGAATTTATGTCAATATCAACGCCAATTACGAAAAATCTAATGCCACTTACACAGGACTTACAGAGTATTCATTTGCCAACAACCCAAGATTCAATCCGAAAAATAACGATGAATTTACTGTTCAACGTTACGGGTTAAATATTATTCAGCAGCGAGAACTCAAGTTAAACTGGGAAGAAAACACAAAGGTATATTTCAATTATTTTGACCGCGATTGGTGGCGAGAGCACGATATGTTTACGAGCGCTTCAGACTACGAAGATGGTGCATACAACGAAATCCCTTTGTCTGAAACTGCCAATGTTACAGATTTGATACGCGTTGGAAATGGTGAAACCAATTTTGGGATTTTAAGGACCTTTATGGTTGCTGGTGTCGACCACCAATATTTATGGAAGCACAACATTGGTGATTCTGTGAAAGGTTCTTTGAACCTAGGTGCTCGTGCCCATTTTGAAAGATTTTTAGATAATGCAGGTACTGGAAATGCGCCAGATGCTCGAACGGGGACTTACTACAGAGCAAATAACTATGAAACCTATGCCTATTCGTTTTTTGCTCGAGAAGAATTTGACTTTGGAGATTTCAAGTTGAGTCCAGGTTTCCGTATTGAATGTTTTGAACAAGAGATGGTCAACAGACTAAATGGAAATCAACTTAACGATGCAACTACGCTAACAATTTTACCGGGTGTGGGCTTTAACTACAGGTTGAAATCGAGCAATTTCTTTGGTGGAATTCATAGAGGGATGACACCACCCTCAAATGGGACGCTTTTAATGCTGAATTTTGGTGAAACCGGCGACACTAGTTTTGAAGATCAGCAGCTAAAATCTGAAACAAGTGTGAATTATGAAATAGGTTACCGGACGACAAATAAATACATCAATGCCGAAGTCGTCGGGTTTTACATGACAATTCATGACATGATTGCAGCCGCAAGAGGAACGGCTTTTACCAATCTAGAGATGGTCACTTCAACGGGAGTAGAAAGTGCCGTTAAGCTAAAATTGTCTCAAGCAAATGAATGGCTTCCTGACCTCTTTTGTAATTATACTTATTTGATGACTGAGGTATACGATGGTATATTGACGACTTCCGCCATTAGCGATACGATTGTACCCGACGTATCGGGGAATGAGCTTCCATATGCACCGAATCATAACTTAATTTTAGGGTTGAATTATTCAATAAAGGGAGTTGTTGATCTAATGTTCAATTACAGATATATTTCCCAGAGCTTTTCGGATTATGAAAATATTGAATACATATTTAATCGAGGAGATACGGGTCCGATTCCGGCCTACTGGCTTTTCAATGCAAGTATAAATGTGCATTTGAAAAATAAATTTCGGGCATTTATTACGGCAAAAAATATATTTGACAAGCAGTATATTGGGTCTCGACTTCACTCTAATCCGGGGCAAAAAAATGCGTCCTCAAGTTCGGGGATTATGCCTGGTGCAGGTAGACAAATCAATCTTGGCATCAGCTATAACTTCTAATCTTGAGACTCAAGAAACACAAATACGTATTACTTCTCTTGGTCTGTATTGGTTCCAGACTTTTAAGTTCAATATTTTATATTGAGGATATTGATAGTTTGCGTTTTGGTTTGTCGGCATACGATTACGATTTAGCGGCTTTTCGACCACATTTTCCAGGTTATCCGTTGTACTGCTTTTTACTAAAGGCAATTCATGCGTTTACTGGATCTTTGGGCATATCCTTTTCTTTGCTCGGAGGGGTTTCCATATTTATTATCATTGTTTTCCTAGAAAAGATTTGGTGGTTTTTTAGTCAAAGAAATACCTATAGCTTAATACTTATCTGTTTTTTTTGTCCTCTTTTATGGCTAATGAGTAATCGATATATGCCTGATATTATGGGGCTTGCTTTATTGGTATCAGCCTCGTATTATCTCATGATTTTTACAAGAGAACATAAGGATATATCGGGAGTTATATTCTGTGTTTTACTAGGAGCCCTGATCGGAGTTAGGTTGTCTTTTGCTCCATTTTTTTTACCAGCAATATATCTTTTCTTAAAACACCCAAGCAAGTTGCCGAAGATGTTTTTATTTTTTATGCTGAGCATTGCCGTCTGGTTTGTACCGTGGCTTATTGATACAGGTTGGGAGCCGCTCATTCATGCTGCGAAACTAAACACAGATGGACATTTTAATAAGTGGGGTGGAGGAGTTATGAGCGATACTTCCTCTTACGCCGAGCGTATATACAAGATGATAGAAAGCATATGGGCAGATGGTCTAGGGGGTTGGTGGAAATACCGGCATTGGTCGACTGCGATATTGGGTGTTTCTTGGTTGTTCTTTCTAGCTTTTGGATTCCGTATTTTGTTAAGACACTTTCGCGGTGCCTACTTGCATACATTTATTCTTATTTTTTGCTGCGTATTGTCATATTCTATTTGGGCCTATTTCTTTCAGAACATCGCTTCAAAACCAAGACATGTTATGCCCTTATTGCCCTTTTTAATTTTGCTTGCATCCTTTGGTATGGTGGAAATAGAAAAAACATTGGGTCAACAAATTCGCACTGCATCAAGGATCGTATTTTTTTCTTTTTTAATGTTCGTTTGTCTTGTCCTTGTCAGACAGCATCAAAAGCCCAGTGCACTTTCTCAAATCAGCACACATATCATGGCAAAAAAGGAGCCTTCGACTGTATTTTATTCTAAGTCGTTAATCAATTATTATTTATCTCGTCACATTGGTCTGGAGGATATGGTTTATATATCCTTAGAGGATGAACATTTACTAAAAGCCAATGTATCATCGGGGACTAAATTATTTAGTACTGTGGTAATTGATTCAACAATGATTTCTGGCCTAAAAGAACTTTCTAAAGATAATTTTCATCACAATCCATATGTGAATAGACTTTGGTACAACATGCGGATTTACACTTACATAAAATAATGTCTGAATACAAAAAGCATATCACGATTTTAGGTGGAGGCCCTGCAGGCATGGCTGTTGCTTTTTATGCGCATGAAAAAGGGATGGACTATAGCCTGCTCGAACGTTCAAATCGTTTGGGTGGAAATTGTATTACATTGGAACATAATGGATTTCTTTTTGATTCAGGTGCACATCGCCTTCACGACAAAGATCCTGAAACCACACAGATTATTAAGGGGCTTCTTGGCTCAGAATTGGAATTGATTCATGTTCCTAGTCAAATATACAGGGAGGGTCGTTTTATAGATTTCCCCCTCTCTCCGCTAAATTTATTGCGTTTTCTTGGCCCCATTAGGTTCATACATTCTGCATTTCAAATTCTTTATGCCAAATTGAAGAAAAATGCTGTTAACGAAGATTTCAAGTCACGTGTTTTGTATCAATATGGTAGAAATATAGCAGAGCTATTTTTACTTCATTACACAGAAAAACTATGGGGAAAGCCTGCCGATGAGCTTTCCACCGAGGTTGCGGGTAAGCGATTGAAGGGTTTAAATTTGACGACTTTCATGCTCGAGGCCATTCAAGGAAAGAAAAGTAAGACGCGTCACCTTGATGGGTCATTCTATTATCCTAAAAAAGGGATTGGTGCTATTTTTGAAAAAATGCAACAGCACCTGAATACAGGGAGTATTTTTTTAGAGCATAAAGTGACTGCAATTCGTCACGAGAACAATTGTATTAAAGGAATTATTGTGAATGGTGGCAAAGAGCATATGGTGCAAGAACTAGTCTGCTCCCTGCCTGTTGGGGTTGTGTTAAATATTTTAAGCCCTCCTCCTCCATTCGAGATTTTAGAGCTAGCAAAGCGTATTGAATTTAGAGATATCATCCTTCTCGGATTTTTTTTAGATAAGGAGTCAGTAAACAATAATGGCTCGATGTATTTTCCTTCTGAGCGTTATCCATTTACTAGGATTTATGAGCCAAGAAACAGAAGTATTCACATGTCTCCAAAGGGCAAAACCTCTTTAATGGTTGAGATTCCATGTCAACGCACTGAGCCTATTTGGACTCAAGATGAGACATCGCTTTTGAATGAAATTGCTCAAAAACTTATTGAAGCAAATCTATTTACTGAGGATGAGCTTTTAGACTCATGCGTATATCGAGTTTACAATGCATATCCGATATTGGAAAAGGGTTATATGGAAAGAGTAAAGCCTATTTACGCTTATCTTTCGTTATTTAAAAACCTTCGTTTAACAGGCCGTAATGGACTCTTTTCTTACACACATATTCACGATCATATGGTAAATGGCAGGAAGGTGATAGATACGCTGAGCCATGAATAAACCTCTTGTAATATTCATTTAAAGTATTTAATATTTGAGTTAAAGTCTTTTTTTCCTAACTTAGTTTTAAACAAAACACGGTGTAATATGAAGATTAATTATTGTTGCATCTTCTTATTTCTTATTTTATCAAGTACGGTCTATACTCAAGATCGTATCCATGTTGAAGAAACAAATATTGATTTTAATAGATTGCCTGATGTTGTGATTCACAAAAAAGACTCTTTACCATATTCTGGATTGGTATATGGAGAATATAAAAACGGAAATTTACAATATGAATGGGCCTATCAAGATGGCGTCCCCAATGGCCTTTGGAAATATTACTTCTACACCGGAAAAATACAATATGAATTCACTTATGTTGATGGGAGTAAAAATGGCCCTTGTCGTGCTTGGTATTTAAACGGGGCATTGAACTTTGAAAGTCAATATGAAAATGACCAGCTAAATGGCGAGCAGGTTTTTTGGACCTTTACGGGAGAGCTCGACGCGAAAAGATTGTATGCAAATGGGCAATGCATCGAGGGTTGTGAGCACTAATAATTCTTCAGACTAGATTTGTCAAAGTAAATTCTTGGTATGCTTTATGCAATAAGGATATAAAAATAAAATTTTTGCTCATGAAAAGGTATATGTACTTTCCTCTATTTATTATCACGACAATTGCATTCCATAGCAATGCCCAACTACCAAATCTCAAGAAAAAGCTAGAAAAAAATAGCATCTCTCTTCCTGGGAAAAGAGGTCTAAATCACGATGAGGTAGGAAGAGGTCTCAAAGAGGCCTTGAATAAAGGGATTGAAAAAGGAGTTGACAGACTTGCTTTAAAGGACGGCTACTTCAAAGATGATGAAATTAAGCTATTGCTTCCCAAAGAGGCGCAACTGGTTGAGGCGAAGCTCCGAAAAATAGGGCAAGGTGAAAAAGTAGATGCTACAATAGAATCATTGAATCGTGCAGCTGAGGATGCTGCAGCGAGTGCAAAGGAATTGTTTGTGAGTGCAATCAAAAATATGACATTGAAGGATGCGATGAGTATCTTGAAAGGGAATGATGATGCAGCAACTGTCTATTTGAGTAATTCGACAAAGCCTCAATTGATTGATAAATTTACGCCAATTATTAAATCTTCTCTTGATAAGGTCGGTGCAACGGCGAAATGGGCAAAATTGTTTAATGCCTACAATAAAATACCGTTTGTAGAAAAGGTCAATCCTGACTTGGTAAGTTATGCAACCGATAAAGCCATAGACGGTCTATTTATCCAGGTGGCTAAGCAAGAGCTAGAAATACGAAAAAACCCTGCTGCACGGACAACAGATCTCCTGAAAAAAGTGTTTGGGTGACATTAATAACTGATTCGTTTCATAAACCTAAAAACAGCAATAAACGCGAATTTTAGTCATATTTTCGGCATTTTTCAACCTTTTCAATCGATTTTTACTTAATTACTCGATTTTTTCGACGGAAATCAAATAAACCATTGTTGAGTCCTTCAATTTTTGTAAATCGTTTGTTTTGTGAGATAAAACGTATTTTTTGCAGTAAAAATGACGATTTATCATTCTTTTTATTCAATTTCTTTCATTTTTAATTAAAATTTAAAAAGATTAAAAGTTATAAAGTGATGGTCTCTCCAACCTTGGGGAGCTTCAAATCAATTCCTTTCGATTCAAATGCAGTTTGTGCAGTGTTTCGGTCGATTTCAATAATAGGAAATGTATCATAATGACAACCAATGATATTTTTACACGCTATAAACGAAGTAGCCGTGATGGCTTCTTCAATTCCCATTGTAAAATTATCGCCAATCGGCAATGCAGCCCAGCTTAACTTGGGACATAACATTGGAATTAGCTTCATGTCATATGTCAGCGCTGTATCTCCTGCCATATAGAAGCACGATTGATCATTCCAAATTACAAATCCTCCAGGGTTTCCACCGTATGTGCCGTCTGGAAGGACTGAGGAGTGAATAGCACTCACATATTTTACTGTTCCAAAGTCGAATTGAAACTTCCCACCGTGGTTCATTGGGTGTCCAGAAATACCTTTTCCTTCATACCAAGAAACAATTTCGAAATTTGAAATTATAGTGGCATTGGTGTTTTTTGCAATTGCTTCAGCGTCCAAAACATGGTCTTGATGACCGTGGGTTAGTAGTATATAATCTGCATCTATCTGATGAATATCAATATCCTTGCAAAGGCCATTTCCTGTTATAAAAGGGTCGAATAATAATTTTTTTCCTCCAAATTCAATCAAGAAACAAGCATGTCCGAAATAAGTAATTTTTGCCATATAATTTTTTAGTATTGCTCAAGTTATAAAATACTTTAGAATTCAGCCAAGAATAATTTTTTAATATTTATGACGAAATATGCCTCAAAAGAAACAAAACAGAATGTTTTTGACATAAAACCCGTGATTTTTTGAAATAAATGACTAAAAACGTTCAAAAGTCACATAAAGCGAGGTGGAGTTGGATTTTATCTAGGAAATTTTTAAAAAAGTATAAAAATCGAGTTTTTTTACTAAAAAACATGATTTTATCGGCTGTTTCAGCTTTTTTTTTATCAAAAGAGAAGTTTTTTCACAAAAAGGTAATATTTGGAAAACAAATAAATTAGTTGTAATTTGTAAGAACTCAAACTCTCTTTTTATGTATAAACGCAAAACTATTTTACTCAATCTGCCTAATTGTCCTTTTGTTTTAGAAACAAAAATCTTCAATTAATTCATTTTAAGCTGTATTACTGATTTTTTTCAGTAAATATTCGTGTACTATCTCATGTGCCTGCATGATGCAGCCTATACTTTTTACAAATCAAACGACTATGAAAACAAATTTACTCACCTTACTTCTTCTTTTTGGTTCTATCCATTCAGTCCATTCTTACATTGGCCCAAATGATACTAAGAGGACAAACAAAAAAAAAGAAATTCATTCAAAAGGAGCAAATTGCGAACCTGCTACCGCAAAATTGATAATGGAATTTAATAATGTTCGGGCCTTGATTGAACAAGGGGGAAGCATGTTCCAGAATAGAGCAGAAGGAACTGCAGCATATGAGGTGCCCAAAGGTAGTGGCTTAAATGCGATTTATGCTGGCGCTTTATGGATGGGTGGTGTCGATGTGAATGGTCAACTAAAATTAGCAGCACTTAGATTTCGTCAAGGCAATGATTTTTGGCCAGGTCCCCTGACAGTCATGCCTGGAGAGGGCGCAGGAGAGGCAAATATTGACCCGGATCAATGTTTGGCCTACGACAAAATATATACCATTCGCAAAGCAGAGGTTATTCGGTTTAATATATGGTGGTCTTGTTTAACAGGAGAAATAACAGATGGCTGTGATGATATAACTGAGCCAACAAATGACGAGTTACAAAGAATTTATGGATGGCCGGCTCATGGCGATGTTTCGAGAGGTCAAGATTATTATTTGGCCCCATTTTTTGACAGAGACGAGGATGGCACTTACAATCCTGATGCAGGAGATCATCCATGGTATGACGATATACTAGGAAGAAATGATATAAAATGTCAAATTGATAGAACAGTTTCATTATATGGTGATGAAACACATTGGTGGGTTTTTAATGATAAGGGTAATATTCATACTGAGACGAATGCCGATCCGATCGGAATGGAAATACGTGCTCAGGCATTTGCTTTTGGGACAAATGATGAAATTAATCAAATGACATTTTATAACTATGAGCTAATAAATAGAGGTACACAAACACTATATAATACTTACTTTTCACAATATTTAGATGCAGACATCGGAAACTTCCAAGATGATTATGTCGGTTGTGATGTGTCACGTGGTTTAGGATATGCGCTGAATGGACATTTAATTGACGAAGGGTATGGTGGGCAACCCGGTTATGGAGAAAATCCCCCTGCCATAGGTTGTGATTTTTTTGAGGGGCCTTATCAGGATGCAGACGGGTTAGACAACCCTGGTCCCTACTTTGATGAAGAAACGGGTCAAATGGTCGTGCCTACTGTTACAGAGGCATTGGCAAATAATGGGATCGTATACAAAGGGATTGGTATTGGGTACTCGGATACGATCATTGATAACGAACGTTTTGGAATGAGAAGATTCACCTATTATACTGCATTGGATCCAATCCAGTATTCTGATCCTCAAACGGCCGATGAATATTACAATTATATGCAGGGTTATTGGTCCAATGGCGAACAAATGGTCTATGGAGGACGAGGATGGTCCTCATCTGAAGGCGCAACAAACACTCCTTCAAGTTATATGCTTCCTGGAAACTCAGATCCATTAAATTGGGCTACGCGCGGAGAAAGTATAGAATCTGAGAGTTATGACGAGGGGTGGTTTGAGAACACCTTTAATAACGATCCAGGGGACAGGCGTTTCGTGCAATCAGCGGGGCCCTTTACTTTGACACCAGGTGCGGTCAATAATATTACAGTTGGTGTTGTCTATGGAAGAAGTAATGAGGAAGGATTATATGCATCTGTTGATGCCATGAAACTAGCAGATACCAAGGCTCAAACATTATTTGATGTATGTTTCAAAATACTTTCGCCTCCCGATGCTCCGAGACTTACAATACAAGAATTAGAGAACGAATTGATTCTAACAATTGATAATCCATCTACGTCAAATAATTATAGAGAGGAGTACGAGGAATTAGACGATATAAATATAGTCGATGAAAACGTAGACAGATATTATCGTTTTGAAGGTTACCAAATCTATCAATTAAAGGATGTAGGTGCATCGATATCGGATATCTCTGATCCCGAAAAAGCACGATTAGTAGCACAGTGTGATATTGAAAATGAAATTGATAGAGTTGTAAATTTTGATTTTGATGAGGCTTTAGGGTTTTCAATTCCCGTAGAGATGGTTGACGGTTCTAACAATGGGATTCGACATTCGTTTAAAATAACAGAAGATAAGTTTGCGCAGGGTAGTCCTACCTTGGTGAATCACAAGACTTACTACTATGTCGCTGTTGCCTATGCATACAATCAGTTCAAGGAGTATAATCCTGAGGACCCCACCTTACTGGATGGCCAAAAAAAGCCATATATTTCTTCTCGATTAAACTTTGATGGAACAGCAATTCGTAGTGTGCCAGCTGTTCCTCATACGCCAATCCCAGAGGCTGGGGGTACGCTTCAATTGATAGAATATGGTTCATCTCCCCAAATTACTCGATTGGATGGACATGGTAATGGAAATCGTGAATTGGAATTGACGCAATCAAGTGTAGATGAAATTCTGGAGACTGGTTTTATGGCTGATCCTACCTATGACTATGGTAAAGGGCCAATCAATGTAAAAGTTATTGATCCTTTAAATTTGGTGAGTGGCTACTTTGAATGTAAATTCAGAAACTATAACTCTATGTCAAACGAAGGATTTGCTGCAGATACTGCGAGTTGGGTTATTTACAGATATGCGAGTGAAGACGACCTAACACCATTAGACTCTGTTACGTCCCAACGAACAATAGCCTTTGATAATGAGCAGATTGTTCCGGAATGGGGTATTTCAGTTCAAATCAATCAAGAGAATTATTATTACCCTCCTAATTTAGAGAATGCCTCAGGTGTTAAAGACAATACTACAACAATGATTTCCTCTTCATTATCTTTTGCAGATTCATCGAAGCAGTGGTTAACAGGGGTAAATGACAATGATGCTTACTTCCCAACGAATTGGATTCTTAATGGTGAGTATGCCCCTGCTGCAGATGGCTCAGAATGTTTAGATGATGGTCCAACATATTTAAATCCATGTAATTATGAGGACCAATGGAAGCGTGATCAAAACCCCGTTTGGGAAGGTCTAGTTGAGGGAATAATTGCTCCGCATCAGATGGTAGGGAGCTCTCAAGACTACGCTGCATTAGCATATATACAAGGTTCAAATGTAGAACAGTTAAAGATAGCCGCTTCGCCAAGCTATGCGCCAAGTGTGGATATTGTATTTACGAGTAACCAAGATTTATGGACACGCTGTCCTGTAGTTGAATTAGGAAGGAATCCGGATCTTAATATTGGTGGTGTTGCTCCAGGAAAGCTTCGAGGAAGTCCAAGTGTTGGTAAAGATGGCATGGAAGATGGTTCCGGAACCGGGATGGGTTGGTTCCCAGGTTATGCCATTGATTTGGAGACGGGGGCAAGGCTATATATGGCTTTTGGTGAAAATTCCTTTTTAGGTGGTGATAATGGCGCTGATATGCTCTGGAATCCAACTTCTAGATTGGTAAGTAATGTTGGATCCCCGGTAATGGGCGGTGTTCATCCCATTTATATTTTCAGTAAGGATCAGAAAACACTTGCAGGGGGGCTATTTGGAACATTGTCTAGTGACCTTCCAGCTTATATTCCAAGTGCTGCTTTGAGTGATGCCACACATGAGCTCAAGTTGAGATGGATTGCTGCTGAATCGTCACCAACGGTTTTAAAAATCAGAGATTTATATGCCCCATTGACTTGGGTATGCTACCCTATGTTGAACGAGGGACAGGAGTTACTATCAAGTGATGCGATTATGAAACTTAGAATTAACAAAGAGTATAAAGATTATATCACAACTGGTGCAAATCAAGGAAAGCCAATGTACTCATGGAGCATGGATGATATTGCCACTGTTACAGCATCTAAAGCTCAATTAAAGGAGGCTTTAGATATTATCAATGTTGTACCAAACCCCTACTATGCTTTCTCTGAATATGAGAGAAATAGACTAGAGACAAAGGTTAAGATTACGAATCTTCCCGAGCAGTGTACAGTGAAAATTTTCACTGTAAATGGTAAGTTGGTTCGGGAATTTAAGAAAGACAGTCCAATTACATCATTGGATTGGGATTTGACCAACTTTAAAGCCATACCTGTGGCCTCTGGAATTTATTTAATTCACGTCTCGGTTCCCAATGTTGGAGAGCGTGTATTGAAGTTCCTTGGTGGTATGAGACAGGTCGATTTACAAGGAATTTAGAAAATTTACCATTTTGATTTATGGTATAATCTCAAAATATAATTCTGGTAAAAGTGGCCCAATTAGGTCAAAAAACTGTGAGTTTTAATAAAAAATGATAAAAAAATGGATTACTGCCAACTTGTTTTATCTTTTCCGTCTTTTACGGAAATTCCGGATTTTTTTAAGCCATCTCGAATTAAATCTGAGGTCGTCCAATCTTTCTTTTCCCTTGCCTGTTGTCTAAGCTCAAGAACCAGCTCCATTACCGGGTTCAATCTATTGTCTTTATGATCGCTTTCAAACGTTAAGCCCAATACATCTAATATGAAGCCACTCATTTCAGTAAAAAGTAATTTTTGGTCCTCTTTTGAGATAGAATCTTTTCCATCCCTGATGAGGTTTATTTTCTTCACCGCATCAAATAGTTTTGCAACTAAAATTGGAGCGTTAAAATCGTCATTCATGGCATCATAGAATGAATTCACTAAGCTAATTACATCAATAGAACTTTTTTCAGAAACAGCCATGTTTTTTAATGTTTCCATAGCCTCTGTTAGACGTGTTAGGCCTTTTTCAGAGGCGTTCAGTGCATCTTGAGTTAAGTCTAAAGTACTTCGGTAGTGAGCTTGCATCATAAATAAACGCAATACATTTGGTGTATACGCCTTATCAAAAAGAGCTGTAGAGCCTTCAACAATTTCTTGGGGTAAAAAGAAGTTGCCGAGTGATTTGCTCATTTTCTTTCCATTTACGTTCAACATATTTGCATGCATCCAAAATTTAGCTGGAGTCTTTCCACTTGATCCACAGCTTTGGGCGATTTCGTCCTCATGATGAGGAAATTTAAGGTCTAAACCACCCCCGTGAATGTCAAAGGTTTCACCCAAATATTTGGTACTCATTGCGGTACATTCTATATGCCAACCGGGGTTTCCATCTCCCCAAGGAGATCTCCAAATTTGCATATCATTGTCGTTTGCCTTTTTCCAAAGCGCAAAGTCTGCAAAAAATCTTTTTTCTCCTTGCGCATTCAAATCGCGTGTTTCATTTTCGAGCTCCTCAACTTTTCGCCCGCTAAGAGATCCATAGTTAAATGATTTTTGATACGTCTGAACATCAAAATACACGGAGCCATTTACCTCATAGGCAAATCCATTTTCCATTATTTTCTCGATGATCTCAATTTGTTCTTGAATGTGGCCAGTTGCAGTAGGCTCAATCGTAGGAGGAAGAAGATTATAAGTCTTCTGTAGATTTTGAAACCGCACATTGTACTTGTAAACAATTTCTAGCGGTTGTAGCTGTTCAAGTCTTGCCGCCTCTCCGATGCTGTCTTCTTGTTCTCCCGCGCTATTTGTGATGTGTCCTGCATCAGTGATGTTTCTTACATACTTTACTTTGTATCCAAGGTGAAGAAGATATCGATAGACTAAATCGAAATTAATGAACGTGCGCATGTTGCCCATATGGGGTTCACTGTATAGAGTGGGTCCACAAACATACATTCCAACATGGTCGTCATGAATAGGTGTAAAATATTCTTTTGTACCAGAAAGGGTGTTGTAAATTTTTAGGTCTTTTGTTTTTTGCTCCTTCATTGATTTAATTCGCATTCTAAACAAATTTAGAAAAACCATACAAGAATGTATCGCTCAAAACAAACAAAAAGAGGGCTTTTGCCCTCTTTTTCTAACCTAAACTACTAAATATGAAAACAACTCGTCATTTCGACTCGTTACCTTTCTAACGACACAGAGGTTGATTCATTACATACGTTAACTATTTTTTAACATATGTTGGCATGATTCATGAATTGCACAATGAAAAAAGGTCAAAATATTTTACATAGTTTTACGTCGCTATAAACTAAATTCAGTGCTATTCTGTTATCAAATAAACAAAATAATGAAACACATGAGATTTTTAACAATTGCGTTCTTCTTCCTTACAACAATGTCCTTTGCGCAAAATGAGACAAGCCAGCCAACCTGGTCGGTAGATGTTTCACACTCTAATTTGGGTTTTAAAGTAAGACATAAGGCTATATCCTATACTGTTGGAGATTTTAGGGATTTTGATTTGACCATTCATACGATTGTCGAGGATAAAGACACAAATAAAGCGCGTTTTGAAAATGCAGCAATTGAAATGACTATTCAAACAGGTTCAATAAATACGGCTAACGAATCACGGGATAAACATCTCTGCGGAACTGATTTCTTCGATGCAAAGTCCTATCCTCAGATTATCTACAAGAGTAAACAAGTAAAACTTAAAGAAGGTAATATATATGAAGTTTTGGGCGATTTGAACATGCATGGCGTGACTAAGGAACTAACACTTTTAATGGTTCACAACGGTACGGTCAAGACGAGGAGAGGGAATGAATTGGCAGGCTTATATTTTTCTACTACCTTTAAAAGGTCTGATTTTAATATAGGTGAGGAGATGCCAACCACGGTTGTTGCAGACGAAATAGAATTAAATGCAGAAATTGAAATTGTAAAACAATAAACCATGAAAACACTACTTATAACGACTGGGATTATACTTTTAACAGGACTAATTAGTGCGCAAGACACTTCAAGTGTAGACATGTATAAAATTGCCTTTTTTAGCAAAGACGCTTCGGGGGTTTTTAAAGAAATGAAAGGTGAGGTTGTCACTAATGGAGACAATACGCCAACTTCATTTGATCTTCGTATACAAACCGCCTCCATCAATACCGGAAACGGCATACAAAACAAGCATGCAAAGAGCTCAGAATGGTTCCATTCAGAGAAGTATCCCGAAATCGTATTTAAATCGAGTAAAATTGTCACCAATGATGAAGGGGTCTTTGCTCAAGGTAATCTTGTTTTGCATGGAGTTAGCAAAATCATCACTCTACCGCTAAGCATCACAACCAACGACCTACACCATGTTTATAAAGCCAAATTTACTGTTGATCGTGCGGATTATCAGCTAGGGCCAAAAAGTAAAGTTTCTCCTTCAATCAAAATAATCGCAGCGGTATCAATCAAAAAGTAATCGTTTTGAAAAAAGGTATAATACATCCTTTTGTCGCAGGTACTTTTGCTGCCGTTGTCACCATTTTTTTCGGTTTGGCCTATGAGAAAGCAACCGCAATTGAAGGTACACAGCTTGAATCTCTTCGTGAGGCCATACCTATGTTGCACTTGTTCATGGCTCCTATTTTGGGCTGTCTCGGGGCTTCTTTAGGATACCGTTTATTGCAAAAGCTTGGCCCCAAATGGGGTTCGTTCTTATTCTATTTTCTATTTGCAACCATTTCGATTTTTTCTTCTTTTGGGATTTTTTCGGTTTACAACTTACATGAAGAAATTCAGTATACTATTTATGGGTACGCGATGCCTATGCATTATTTCCCTTTTCTAAGCTGGGTGGCATTTAAGCCTCTGTTTTCCTGAAGGATAAAATAAAGATCTTGATTCACAACGTTTTCTTTTATTTTACGTTATATACGTAGTATATACATATGAAACTCATATTCTCCATAACTTTTGTGCTAGTGATTGGCACTCCTTTTGCACAGCTCATTACAGGTACTGGAGTATCTCCACTTGGTCTTGTTCAAAACGTTTTGCTTGGTCCAGGAGTGACAGTTTCAAACATTATGTACAACGGTAATCCTGCGGCTATAGGGTCATTTCAAGCGACCGGGACCAACTTAGGGATTGACGAAGGTATAGTAATGACCACAGGAACGGTAGTAGCTAATGAGAATGGGCCTCAAGGGCCGAACAATCAATCGGGTTCGGGGATTGACAATTCTTATGGTGGTTCTGCACTCTTATCCAATTTACTTGCAGGGGAACAAACTTTTAACGCTGCGATATTGGAATTTGACTTTATACCTTATTCGGATACTGTCGCTTTCAATTATGTTTTTGGTTCAGAAGAGTATCCGGAGTATGCGCCACCTGAAAGCTCCACTTACAACGATGTTTTTGGTTTTTTTATTTCAGGACCTGGAATTGTTGGTTATGAGAACATAGCTCAATTACCGAATGGAAATGGAGTTGTATCGATCAATAATGTAAATGCCGTAACCAACACCCAATATTATATTTCGAATGGAAATGGAGGCAATGCGCCTTACAATAGCTCCGATCAATACATACAATACGATGGATTTACAAAAGTATTAAAGGCTGTTTCTGAGGTTCAGTGTGGGGAGACCTATCATCTTGTTTTGGCCATTGCAGACGTTGGCGATGGTTCGTGGGATTCAGGTATTTTTTTAGAAGCCAATAGCCTTTCTTCACCAACACCTGTAGAAATTACATATACAGTTTCTGATGAGCTTTTTAGCAATCCTGATTGGATTGCAGAGGGTTGTGTAACTGCCACCGTAACTTTGGAGAGACAAACGAATATCAACCAATCTTTAACGGTTCCTTTAATTGTGTCGGGAACAGCAACGAATGGAATTGACTACAATGGAGTTCCAAGCTCAATCACCTTTAACCCGGGTCAAACGGAAGTTTCATTTACGATTGATGTCGTTTTAGATGGCATTACAGAAGGCTTGGAGAATATAATTCTTGATTTTCCGCTAGAGGATCCTTGCGGAAATGTTACACCTGTCTCAATAGAGCTATTCTTACAGGATATTGAAGACGTCGTGGTGGACATTGTCAATCCAGAAATAGCATGTCCTGGAGAGGATATTCAACTTACGACGAATGTCTCCGGAGGTCTTCAACCCTATACTTATTTGTGGAGCACTGGTTCAACTGAGAGCGCTATTAGTATATCGCCAACTGAGACAGGGATTTATTTTGTTGAAGTCGTGGATGATTGTTTGAACGAATTGGCTTATGATACAGTTTTGGTGACCGTCCCAGAGTATGAACCTATATCCATTACTGTCCCTGAAGATATTGTTGAGATATGTCCGAATGTAGGTCAATCTTTGGTTGTTGAAGCTCAAGGTGGTACAGGGAATTACATTTATAATTGGCAAAATGAATCGGGTCAAGTTATTTCATCGTTAGACTCAGTTTTAATAGCTCCAATGAGTACAACGTTTTTCGTTATTTCGGTGAGCGATGAATGTGGAAGCTTCGCAACAGATACAATTCATTACGAGGTTACAAGTCCACCACTCATTGTAACAACAAGCCCATCGGTTTCAATTTGTCCGGGCGACTCTACCTTGATTCAGGCTGCAGCGACAGGTGGTTTTGGTTCACATACATATTATTGGCCGCATAGTCAAGAGAGCTCTTCTGAAGTTTGGGTACAACCCGTTTCAACCGCAAACTATCTAGTACAGGTTTCAGATGATTGTCAGACCTTTTATGTAACATCTAGTATCCAAATTAGTGTTGTAAAACCAGATGCGAACTTCACAGTGATTAGCGATCCTGTTATTGAAAACCTTCCAGTATCATTTCAAAATTTAACTTCGAATGGGGTTACCTATGATTGGTTATTCGGTGATGGAGGCTATTCTTCAGATATTCATCCTACGCACGTCTACGACACTCCAGGAATTTATCCGGTAACATTAGTTGCAGAGGATACGAAGGGATGTGTAGACAGCATTACTTTACTTGTTCAAATATTTAAAGAATATTTTGTTTATGTTCCCAATACTTTCATCCCGGATGGAGATCGCCTTAACGAGGTATTTACAGCAAGTTTGATCGGCGTTCAGTCTATTGAGATTGAAATTTTTAACCGTTGGGGTCAGCTCATATTTGCCTCAACCGATCTTGACTTTGAATGGGATGGAACATTTCGTGGTAATCAAGTTCAAAACGGCACCTATGCTTGGAAGTTGGTCGTGCTCCCAGAGGGGAAAGTAGACAAAGAAATTTATACCGGACACGTTAATTTGCTCCGCTGATTATAGCGTAAATATCGGATCTTTAAGTTATTTAGACTAGTCTTTGGATATGATATCGTAAAGCTCATTCAGATTTGGTGAAATGATAACTTCAATCCTTCTGTTTTTTGCTTTCACCTCTGAAATCGGATAGAATTCCCCGCGTCCTGCAGCCATTAACTGTTTGGGAGTAACACCTGAATTGGCCAGAATGATTTCAACAACGCTTGTTGCCCTCAGAACAGAGAGCTCCCAATTATTTTTAGGAGAAGTAGCTGAGGAAAGACGATCAGCATCTGTATGCCCCTCTACAATAATCTCAAGTTCTTTTTCGTTTTCGAGTACTTTTCCTAGTTCAATGAGTGCTTTTTTGCCTTCTTGTTGAACAACTGTACTCCCTGAAGTAAAGAGCAACTTTTCTTCTAAGCTGACATAGATACGTCCGTTTTTTTGTTCAACTGTTAGCCCTTGACCTTCAAATCCTTTTAAGGCGCGCGCAACACGTTCCTTGAGTGCTCTGATACCATCTTCTTTTTTGCGAAGCATTTCCTCTAATTCATTCACACGTTTTTCGCGTTCAGAGAGCATACGTTCTTTTTCTTTCAATTCCTGTTCCAGTGTCAATAAAGCATCCTCTTTTTCTTGAAGTTTAAGGTTTTTAATTTTTAATTCTGATTGTAACGCTGCTGTTTCTTTCGCGCTAAGATTTTTAAGGTTATTAAATGAATTTTCAAGTTCTTTAGATTGAAGCTTTAGAACGCCAAAGTTTCTTTTCAAAAGGCGCATTTGCTCACCCAGCTCAGCGGTATCTTTTCTCAGTCCAATTAATTCTTTATTCGCTAAGTCAAATTTAAGTTCAAGATCTTTTGCCAAGCTTTCATAATCTAGGCTCATTTTTTTATACTTCGCTAAATCTTTAGCGCATGTTTTTTCTCGCTCTAGAAGTTCGTTGTATTTTTTCGAAGGGACACATGCCGTGATTGTGAAAATGATTGCAATAATTGCTGCTAAATATGTGGTTGAATATTTCATTCCAAAAAGGTTTTAACAAAGTTCTACTAATCCTAATGCTCTTTTAAGTTTAATGATAATATTTTTGAACAGCATACCCTTCATAAAGTATCTATCAAATCGAACTTTATAAAAATCTTGATACTTTCCCTACCTTTGCGGTTCATAAAATAATTATGCCACAAAAGAAAATCACTGCAACCCTTAAAAAAGCATTGTTGGAGCTCGAATCAGGTGAGCAAAAGAAAATGGATAAAGCCATCCAAACTATTTCTAATTCAGGAAATATTGCGTTAATACCCGCGCTTTTAAATCTTTTATTACACAACAGTAATCCACTTATTCAAAAAAAAGTAATGTCTTTATTGTCGGATATTAAGGACAATAAGGCAAAAGAAATTATTATTGAAAGCTTGAAGAATGATGATTATGAAAATTTAAAAACTAATTTGATTAATGTGGTTTGGAATAGCAAACTCGACTTCAGTGAGTACATTGCTGAGTTTGTGGCTTTGTCAACACAAGGAGACCTAATGCGGGCAGTAGAGTGCCTTACAGTTATAGAGAATTTGACTGGTCCTTTTGAAGAACATCATCTTTTAGAATCCCAGTTATACTTGAAAGAATACTACGCTGACCTTAGAAAAGAAGGAGTTCAAAAGGATGAAATAATAGCCGAAATAGCAATGTTTATTCGACAACAAAACGAGGGTATTGACGCTGATTTACTCATAGAGTAACTAAGTTCAAATTTTATACATTTGCTAAAAGACAACTTATTATGATGCAATCAATGACCGGATTTGGAAAAAGCAGTTGTGTCTTTCAATCTAGAAAGGCCTCTGTTGAGATTCGCACACTAAATAGTAAAGGATTGGATTTATCTGTCAAAATGCCTTCTATTTACAAGGAGGTAGAACCACAGATTAGAAAATTGGTTGCAGAGGTCCTCAGTCGCGGAAAAATTGAAGTCTCCATTCACATTGAAAGTGAAAAAAATACCGACAGTAATATAGTAAACAAAGAATTAGCAACTTCAATCTATGAAGAGCTCAAAATGCTCAATTCATCCTGGGGCCAAAAGGAAAGTGACTATTTATCGATTATTCTTAGAATGCCTGAGGTGATAAATACAGAGGGTGATACTCCAGATAAGGAGGAGCTAATGAAGGTTGTGGACCTCGCCAAGGAAGCTTGTGGCCTTGTAAAACAATTTCGGGAGAAAGAGGGTAAAGACCTTCAGTCAGAGTTCATACAAAGAACAGACGAGATTTCGAGTTTACTTGAAGCCATAGCGCCTTTTGAACAGGAGAGAATTCAATCAACTCGTCAACGCCTTCAGAAAGGTTTAGATGAATTTCCTTCGGATAAAATGGATAATAACCGATTCGAACAGGAGTTGATTTATTACATCGAAAAGTTAGATATTGCTGAAGAGAAAATGCGGCTGAGCAACCATATTAAGTATTTCTTGGAAACAATACCGCAAAATCAATCTGGAAAAAAGCTTGGCTTTATAGCGCAAGAAATGGGTCGTGAAATCAATACAATAGGCAGTAAGTGTAACCATTCCGAAATGCAAAAAAAAGTTGTACAGATGAAGGATAGTCTAGAAAAGATTAAAGAGCAAATTTTAAACACCCTGTAGTGTCTTCTATAAATCTAAATGAAGGAAAAGTTATTATTTTTTCAGCGCCTTCAGGAGCTGGCAAAACAACAATTGTGCGTGCTTTATTGAATAAGATGACGGAATTAAGCTTTTCTATTTCGGCCTGTAGCAGAGCTCCTAGAGGAGGGGAGGTGAATGGGAAAGATTATCATTTTATTGGAATAGAAGGGTTTAAAACGAAGATCAAGAACAATGAATTTGCTGAGTGGGAGGAAGTGTATCAAGACCATTTTTATGGAACCCTAAATTCGGAACTCAATAGAATTTGGAATGCAAACAAAACGGTCGTTTTTGACGTTGATGTGGTTGGCGGAATGAACTTGAAAAGGAAATTCGGAAAAAATGCCTTGGCAATTTTCGTTATGCCACCAAGTTTATTGGTTTTGGAAGAACGTTTAAGAAGTCGTAATACAGATTCTGAGCAGAAAATCCAGCAGAGACTGGCCAAAGCTGAGAAAGAAATTTCTTTGTCTTCTAGTTTCGATTTCATTTTAAATAATGACAAACTTGAAATTGCTATATCTGAAGCCAATGCTATTGTAAATCAATTTTTAATGTCGTGAAGATAGGCTTGTATTTTGGTACCTTTAACCCAATTCATGTTGGGCATTTGGTGATTGCGAATTACATATCTGAGTTTACTGACTTAGACCAAGTGTGGCTGGTTGTTACTCCACAAAATCCGTTGAAGCAAAAGAAATCAATGCTTTCAGACTTCCATCGACTGGCTCTTGTTAAGGAGGCCATTGACGACAATAGAAAGCTTAGAGTAAGTGATATTGAATTTAAAATTAAAAAGCCGAATTATACGATACATACGCTTGCCCATCTGATTGAAAAACACCCAGAAAATGATTTTTCACTCATCATGGGAGAAGACAATTTAAGAGGTTTTCACAAATGGTTCAATTATGAGGAGATATTGGACCAGCATAAAATATATGTTTACCCGAGGGTATTGACACCTCAGGAAGAGAGCGAACGTGATAGGAATAAGAAACAAGAACAGTTAGATTCATTTAGAAGCCATCCAAATATTTCTTTTTGTGAGGATGCGCCAGTAATGAAGGTTTCTTCTTCTTTTATAAGAGCTGCGATTAAGGATAAGAAGGATGTAAGGTATCTACTTTCAGAACCCGTTTTTCGCTATGTCGATGAGATGAAGTTTTATCAATAAAAAAAGGAGGCCATGGCCTCCTTTCTTTTTAAATCTGTTACTTTATCAAACTAGTGTTTTATAAATTTGATAGTTTCAATTCCGTTCTTGTGAGATACTTTCACAAAGTAAATTCCATTATTCATAGCGGTCAAGTTGAAATCTGCATTGTTTGCGTTTTTGTGGTTCTGTTGAGCGATAACCTTTCCTTCAATGTTCATAATTGAAATGAACGAGTTTTCGAAAGCAGAAAGTCCTCCGAGGGTGATTTTTTCTGTTGCAGGATTGGGAACAACGGTCAAAGGCTCAATAATACCTTCGATTGTCCCAGCTGAACCAACCACGATTTCGTAGCCTCCAAAACTCAAAGCCTGGGTGACAGGAGTTGGGGGTAACCCAGGGAAAAGAACCACCTGAATTACACCTTCTACAGTGATTGTAACCGGGTAAGAACCTGTTTCACTTGTCGTTCCAAACACGTTGGCACATCCGTTTTCTCCTCCAAGATATTCACATCCTGAGACATTGCAGGCATAGTCAAAACCCGAAGGTAAACCATCAACACTCGTTACCGTAAATCCTTGAATCTCAGAGCCAATAAAAGCTTCTAAGGCTGGATCTCCGCCTGTGATGTCAGAAGTTACTTCGTTAGGAACCTTAAAGTTTAAGTCTGTTGAATAGGCAACACCTGCTTCGGCAGGGGGGAAATTCGTTGAGGTATCAGGCCAAATTCCGTAGGTTGAGTCTGCAAAGTTCGCACCTGGAGTACAAGATTGCGCATTTATTTGCGCAGACAATAAAAATAGTGCACAAAAATAAAGTAAAATTTTTTTCATATGTAATGGTTTAGTGTTATTCAAAAATAACTTTTTTTAGTTCGTACACCAAACCTTTATTAAAGATTTCGTGGGTTTCCGGTGAATAGCTTATTTTTGAACATGATTATATATAACGTGACTTTAAGTCTTGATGCCTCAATAGAGCAAGAATGGCTAGCTTGGATGAAAAGTAAACACATTCCCGATGTAATGGCAACAGCTTTATTTCGAGAATGTAAACTTTCTCGGCTTTTGGGAGAAGAGCAGGGAGGGAAAGCATATTCTGTTATGTATGTCGCCTTTAGTCAAGAGCACTTAGATAAATATCAGTCTATCCATGCCGAGGCATTGCAGGAAGAGCATACCTTGAGATTTCGAGGTAAGTTTGCTGCATTTCGTACAGAGCTCCAAGTCATAGAAGAATTCATTCATGAAGGTTAAAGCGAAAAAACATTTAGGCCAGCATTTTCTCAGAGACTCCTCAATATCACAAAGAATTGTTGAAAGCATATCGTTTAGCAAAAGTCAAAATGTATTGGAAATTGGTCCCGGTACCGGTGCCCTTACTAAATGGCTTCTGGAAGAAAAGAAAATTCAATCACTTTTTCTTATGGATGTGGATCAAGAGTCAATTACTTTTCTAAATCAGGTATATCCAGAACTAGAGAGAAATATACTTTTTGCTGATTTTCTAAATTACAATATTGATGAATTTTTGGTAAATGAATCCTTTAATGTGGTCGGGAATTTCCCATACAATATCTCGTCTCAAATTTTATTTCGATGCTTAGATTTCAAAGACAGAATCCCTGAAATTGTTGGGATGTTTCAACGTGAAGTTGCGCAACGAATAGCGCAAGGCCCCGGTAATAAGCAATATGGTATTTTAAGCGTTTTTATGCAGGCTTATTATGACATTGAATATCTGTTTACAGTAGATGAAGATGTATTTGATCCCCCACCAAAAGTCAAGTCAGGCGTGATTCGATGTGTCCGTAATTCACGCACAAAACTACCTTGTGATGAGAAACTTTTTAAGCGTGTGGTTAAAACAGCTTTCAATCAACGAAGAAAAACGATGCGAAATTCTCTAAAGTCATTACAAGGCACAACAATGCTTCCCGAGAAATTTTCTGGTGAAAGACCAGAACAGTGTTCTGTTGAGGATTTTATTGAGCTTACTAATGTGATTGAAGCGAATCAAAAAGCCTAGTTGCGAACCTCTCGTCCTTTATAGAAGATTTTTCTAACGACTACTTCACCGGATTCATTAAATATTAGGAAGCTTCCGTCTTTCAAGTTATTTTTATATTCTATCTGGTGTCGGATATTTCCCCGTCGTGAGAATTGCTGAAAAAGCCCATCTAAATCCCCATTTTTGTACTGTGCTACTATTGTTGGAACCACTCCGCCGGGATAGTAGTCAATAAACGTTCCATCCTTTTTCCCTTTCTTGTAAGAACCTGAGGCCTTGATTGCATAATCTGTTTCGGAATATGATTCAAAAGGACCATGCAATACCGAAATTTCTTCATTTCGACCAATGATAACAATCTCATTTTTAGTGTCTTTACTTTTCATTACCTTAAAATTTTCGCGCATGAGAAGCTTGCTCTTGTCGTTGAATGTTTTCCACTCGCCCGATTTAAGGCCGTTTTTATATTTCCCTGTCAGGAGGATGTTTTTATTTGGACTATATGAAACCCAAGTTCCATTCAGGATGCCATTTTTAAATTCGGCTTTGTTTTTTATGGCTCCATTTTCCCAATAATTTATCCAAAATCCCTGCTCTTTTCCTTTCGCGTAGACACCTGTCATCAACTGCACGCCAGATTCATAATTTGTTTTCCAGAGCCCCTCCTTGAAATCTTTGTGGTATTTCCCCTCTTTAAATAGGGTTCCATCTTTGAAGAAGTAAGTCCATTGTCCAGAACGTTTTCCATGATTGAAATTGGCATTATATGACAACTCACCTGAGGAGAAATAATATTTCCAGTCTCCATGTTGAAGACCTTGTGCAAAGCTACCCTTCATTTCTAAAGAATTATTTTCATTATACCACGTCCAATCACCGTGTTTCTTTCCGGATTGATAATTTCCTATTGTATTGATTGTCGAATCTGAATTCATTGTTAGATAGGCCCCATTTAGTGTATCTTTTTTATAATTGATACATTTTTCAATACGTCCGTTTGGGAAATAAAAGGTCCATTTACCATTCTTTAATCCCTCATGAAAGCCCCCTATTATCGAAATGATTCCGTTGGCTAATCGCTCCTCAAAAGGCCCGGTTTTGAGCCCTTTCGAATAGGTATAAAATTCTTTTAATCCACCACTGACATAAAAGCTTTTGACCTCACCCTCACCAGCTTTTATAACATGGGAATGCAGGGTATCACTTGTATAATGTTCGATGAGGTAAACCGTATCATTTGATATTTTTTTTCTTGACTTTAATGCCCCATCGTTATAGAAATAATTCCATTCTCCAATTGGGCTTCCCATCTCATAATTCCCTTCCACAATCAATTGACCACGGTCATTCCATTCACGAAAAATACTATCCGCTACGTTAAATTCAAAATAACTTTCCGAAGCTATTATTTTGTTGGGGTGGAAGGAAAGCTGCTTGCCATGAATACGCCCTCTGTAAAAATATTGTTCCTCTGTTAGGTCCCCTTTCGCATTATAAAACCACCACTTACCATGCTTCTCTTTAGTTGCTCCAATGATTTCATCCTGGTAATATGCCCCTCTCGCACGAATCTTTTTGTTGTTCGCGTCCCAATATAATCTTACGCGATCGGTTAATTGCTCCTGTAAAATCTGTTGTGCATGAAAAATATTTAAACAAAGAGTCAAAAAAAAGAAAAAAAGTAAACGCATGAGAGTTGGAGATTTACAATGGATATATTCTGAAGTAATTTTGAATCAATAAAACAACCCCAAATAGGAAAAAAACCAATCCCGTTAGGCGGTTCAAACCAATCAAAACCTTTTCTGTTACGAGTGGTTTTAGTTGTTTAGCTCCAATTATTTTCAAGAGGTCAAACCCTAAAAAGGTGAGTAAAACAATCAATAAAAATAAAAACAGCATAAAGTCACTAGAATCATCAGTGATTGACTGATTGGCAAGTGTGAGCACGCTGAACCAATAGAAAAGCACCAATGGATTTGCGAAGTTTAAAAGGAACCCCTTCAGAAAAGTTTTTACAAAGTCGATCTTCAGGGTATCTATATTTTCAATGGAGGTTTCTTCACGGACTTTATTTTTTTTAAAAAATGTCATCACTCCGTAAATGATAAATATACCGCCGCCGATAAAACCGAAAAGCGCTTTATTGGTTCCAGAGGACATTTTATCAACTTCAGCATAGAACAAATAAGCTAGAAGTATGTAAAGCGCATCGCTTGCCAAAACACCAAGATCAAAAATCAAAGCGGCGCGGAACCCTCTTCTTATACTCGTTTCGAGAAGAACAAAAAAGACTGGTCCAATCATGACACTTAATAAGAAACCAACACTGCATGCCTTGAGTAAAAACTCCATAATACAAATTTAGAATTTCTTTCTTGGTTTGATCATGTCATCTATGCTCAGGTGAGAAAATGCGTTGACAATGTTTTGCCTCTTTCTGTTTTTTATTCGAGTAAACTCCTTAAATTTGTCGGAAATTGAAAAGAACACTATGAAGACTCAAGACGCAAATGACAAGCTTGATGCAATTCTCTCGAAAGTTGTAAAGAAAGGAGTAGAGGCTCCTAAGCTTATTGAAACTTTAAAAGAGCTGCGTAATATTGCTCTAGAGGAGCAAGATCCATTGGTTGTTAAAACCTTGAGACTGATGTATGAGTTTATCGAAGAGAATAAAAACTTTAATGTTCAGGCGCAGTATGAGGAAGACGAAGAAGGTAACGAATATCCACTGGAAATAGAGGATACGGAGAACCTTGTATATTTGCTTACCCTATTAAAGGATGCCGAGCATAAAATCAACCGAGAAGAAATTAAGGATTACAGAACAGTTCTGAAAGAACAGCTTTATTAATTTTTTTCATCAATAAGCAACCTTATTTAATACTTTATCGTCTTAAAGGCATAGTACGAACAATTTCTTTGTTCATATTTGGTTTTATTTAACTTGCAGATTACCTGAAAAGATTTCGAACAAATTTTGATTTCTTTTCAGGTTTTTTTATTCACAATAATGGCAATATTTTGCATCCTCATTATGCTCGAAAGCATTTTCTACGTCAAATACTTCTCCTATGAGTTTTGCTAAAAATGCTTTAAATAAAGTACAGATTTCCTCTATGTTATGAGCATTAGAGGTAAGCGGGTAGGAAAGTTGTTTGACATCGGTCAAGGAGAAAATACAAGCTTCTGCTGGAAAGCAACCTTGGCTTTCTTTTAAAAAAAGTGCATACATGGCTAGCTGAACGGCGTGTTTGCATTTTGAAAATGTGAGTCTTAAATTTTCTTTATCTACGAATTTGACATCCTGAGCTTTCACATTTCCAGATTTGTAATCGATTACTCTAAATTTTGTTCCAATTCTATCAATCCTATCAATATAACCGGTAAAGGAAACCTTGCGTTCGATGCCATTAATATTCAGTGATAAGGTCATATTTTGTTTGGCCTCTACCTGAATAATAAAGAGTTCCTCATTCAAACTTTTAAGGAAGGCAAGCTCCTTATTTAAGGTATTTTCAATAGTATCTTGTGCGATGGTATAGCTCACCAAGTTTTTGCCTTTCAGGAAAAGTTGTTCGTCTTGATCGAAGTATTGATAAAACTCATTATAGAGCACCTTTTTATAACTCTTTAGCATCATTAAAATATCTTCTCCACAGAGTGCTTTTGGTTTGGGATTTACCTCATTTCCCGATGAGTCAAGCAGCGCGAAAGGTTGATATAAGACCTCTAAAGCATGGTGAACTAAGGAACCAAATTGTTGACTTTCAATGTCCTCCTCGATATTTCTTTCTTCACCAAGCTCAGCGATATATTTATAGTAAAAGTCTAGTGGGCATCTTAAATAAGTATTGATGGCCGAGGCAGAGATTGATTTTTTAAAATAATTTTCAACCCTGCTCATAATGATCGGTGAACGTTCAATAACCTGTGAATTCACTTGAGCCACTTCTTGAATTGGGATATTATAATGTAAGTTTTGAATTGTGATATTTGGATTTATTCGTTCAAGTTCGAGTTCAAGCTGTAGCAGGTATCTACTTTTTTCTTGTGAGCCAATTTGTTCACTTGTCGATGAAAACGTTGCCACAAGAGTTTCACACTGGTGCAGCAAACGGTAAAAATGATGTGCAAAAAGTCCTTGCTTTTCTCTTGTAGCTGGTAGACCTAAGCCGTACCGAAGATCCATTGGGATAAAAGATTGGATCGGATTGGTGGCAGGTATTTTACCTTCATTCATTCCAAGGGCATAAATCGTGGTGAAATCAAGCATTCTTGTTTCAAGTAAACCCATGATCTGGAGTCCTTCCTCTTGGTCTCCCGAGAAGCTAATTGATTTACTAATCCAATGTTGGTCAAAGAACAGTCTGAAGCTCCTTTGACTCATTTCAGGAATTCCCTCATCCACTATGTTTTGAAGCTCTACGATAGCT
Organism: uncultured Flavobacteriales bacterium; assembly: GCA_913051935.1. Taxonomy (GTDB): domain Bacteria; phylum Bacteroidota; class Bacteroidia; order Flavobacteriales_D; family Crocinitomicaceae; genus UBA952. The sequence goes on along the minus strand of CAJXCU010000012.1, from coordinate 5,402 downwards.
TCATCAAAAACATAAAGAATCGTTTTTTCGAACTCAAATTCACCTTCCATTCGGTCTAAGAAGAATGAATTCAAAGCACGAATATTTGCAAGTGCTTTACTCCAGTTTTCCTCCCATTTTTCGAAGACCAATGCGCACAAGCTATTTAGGTCATTACTTTTTGGAAGGGAACTTATATTTTGAAAAATTTTATTGTATTGAATGGCATCTCTCTCTACCTCTCCAAGTTTTTGAACCTCATTTAGGTGTAAGGAACTAATGGTAAAAGAATGGTTGATAAATCTTTGAAGGTCATAAAAATAGATGGAGTCTGTTTGAAATTTAACTTTGTTTTCTTGGATTTGGAAAAGTAAGTCCACCCACGATTTTACAGCTGTTTGATTCAGCGGTAGGCCCAACGTAAGATTTGTTTTGGCTACATTTTTCGGGATATGATTGATCATTGAACCAATCAATGCTTCATCACATAGCAATACAAGTGTTTTATTGAGTTCATTTGTACTTAGTTTGCTCAGCTCATTTGCGGCAACTTTTACTTGGCCAATATGCTGTGCACATTCTATGATCTTTACATCTAGCTTCTTATTGACGAGCTTATTTAATGGCTCTGGGGTATAATTTACACCTAAGAATTCTCGATTCTTCCGGAGAAAACTCCCCGCCTCATGTAATGAATCGTCTAGATACAATAAGTCTGAATCAGTAAGAAATAATCCTTTTTTGGCATCAATAATTCTTTTCATGGTAACAAGCTCAGCTTTTGACAACGCATTAAAGCCAGCGAAAACGAATTGTTTGTTTGATACTGTGGCTAGAAAATCATGCTGTCCCTCTGCAAATAGTTTGTATGCCCTTCCGGATGTAAGCTGTCCTTTTGAGAACAAATTCTCATGAAAAAGGCTATAAAGTCTTGGTAATATTTTCCAAAAGCCTAAGAATTTTCTCTGTGATTCTGAATAATCTTCCTCGTCAATTTGCCAACTTTCCAGCTCTTTTATGGACGCTAGGTTTTTAAATACACCCGCCGGATCTAACAAGTAACGGTCAATTTCATTAAAGTCTCGTAAAATAATTTTACCCCAGCTTAAAAACTCTTCAAAATTCGCATTTGGAATATCGGGTATAAGCTTACTTACTTCATATAACGATAAAAGCTGTCTTGTTTCGTCAACAACGATTTGTCGTTCGGGCTTCATCCATTTATCAATTGTCTGAATTTTTGGGGCAAAAATCGGCTTATTAAATAAACGTGCGATTTGTACCCTTAATTGATTCGCAGCTCGGTCTGAAGGGACAATAATATGGAGGTCCTCCATCGCATAGTTTTTCGATTTAATCAAAGCAGCTATTTTTTCAATAAACGAATGGTTATGCATGGCCTTTTCCGACATCATTTTAATCTTATCTCTTAGTAAAAACTCTTTGTATCAGGTGTTCTCCAAATGAGTATGGTATGTACCCCAGCGAAGGAATTGCCTTGGTTAAAATAATTGGAGAGGTATTTCCTAGGCTAATCTTTCCGTGAGAATGTTGAAGCCCCATTGCATATGCAGCATTAATTGTTAGTGCATTTAACGCCTCCTCAGGTGTCAGCCTCATTTTGATACAAGCCAATGACCAAATTTGAGACATGTTGTAACAAGGTGTTGACCCTGGATTGAAATCACTTGCCAGCGCAAAAGGGATACTTTTTTCAATCAATGCTCTGGCATTACCATATGGGATACCTAAAAAATGAGAGCAACCTGGCAAAAAGGTAGGCATACAAGTGCTGCCAACTAGTGCCTTGATATCTGCTTCATTGAGTTCTTCGAGATGGTCAACACTTAATGCACCTTGGTCAATCGCCGATTTCACACCCCCCATTGTTGAGAATTGATTTACATGGACCTTAGGTACAAGACCTATTTCTTTTCCAGCTGTTAAAATACGTTCCATTTCGTCTACAGAAAAGTAGTTTCTTTCGCAGAATACATCAATGTAATCTGCTAAATTTTCATTGGCGATGGCGGGCAGCATATCAGAGATGATTTCATTTATGTAACCTTCGTGGTCATTTTTATACTTAATGGGGAATGCATGAGCGCCAAGAAATGTTGCTTTAATTGCAATTGGACTTTTTTCTTTCATTCTTTGAATGACCCTTAGTATTTTAAGCTCAGATTCTATGGTTAGTCCATAGCCAGATTTGATTTCTAAGGCACCAGTGCCACTTTCAATAATCTTTTCCAGTCTACTGTATGAGCGCTCAAAAAGTGCATCTTCTGAAAGTTCAGCAAGTGCTCTTGCTGAATTTAAGATACCACCTCCCTTTAAAGCAATTTCTTCGTAGCTAAGCCCTTTGATACGGTCAACAAATTCACTGGCTCTTGTTTCGGCAAATACAGTATGTGAATGCGCATCGCAAAATGCCGGAAGCACATAGCACCCCTCGGCATCAATTACTTCAAGATTTCTCCAATCGTCTATCCCATCCCAGTCTTCCATTGAACCGTATGCAACCACTTTACATCCCTGTTCTAGCGCTAAAAAGGCATTTTCAATGATGGGTATTTGTCCCGCATCAGCCCCGCCAATTCGTTCAGGAAAGTCTTCTCCAACCTGCACAAGCCCCTTAATGTTCTTAATAAATATATTTTCCATACTTCGAATATTCGCTCCGGTAAAGATAATTTTTATTCACTCTGTATGGTAGTGATTGTCGTCTCTGATTTTCGTATCTTTTCAAATAAAGTAGACTTATTATGTACCTAATTGGAAAAAAAGCAGAGGAAATAGCAGCAGAATTTTTAGAAGGCAAAGGCTACAAGATTCATTTTAAAAATTACCGTTTCGGCAGATTTGAGATTGATCTGGTTTGTGAATATGAAGACCAAATTATTGTTGTCGAGGTTAAGTCACTTCGGTCCCTTAATTTTAAAAATCCGTACGAAGCTGTTTCTAAGGAAAAACAGCATCGTATAGTAAAGGTGGCAGATTATCTTTTAAATCATTGCTTCCCGGGTCAGGAATGTCGTTTTGACATTGTATCAATTTTTCTCAGAAAGCAAGAGGCAAAAATAGAACACATAACGGATGCATTCGTACCTGAAATGAATATCAGTTAGTGAAAAATATATAACTTCAACCTATGAAAAATATCCTCTTTTTCGTTATTCTTTTCACTTTTCAGCTTTCAGCTCAGGAATATGGGAGTGAAGAAAAGAAAACTTTTCCAGAGAAAGGAGCTGGATGTGCACCACCAACGACTTCTACCTATATGGAAATCAATAATGTGAGGGCCTTAATGCACACTGCTGGAAATCTATGGCAGATTCCTGGTCAGAATAACTCTCAATACGAAGTGCCGAAAAACTCAGGGATTATGGCGCTTTTTACTGCTGCATTGTGGTTGGGTGGAACAGATGTAAACGAGCAATTGAAGCTAGCGGCGCTTCGGTACCGAAATGGCCAAGACTATTGGACGGGGCCGTTAACTGAGGTGTTTGCTGAAACAGATTATGAAACTTGTGATGCTTACGATCAGCATTTTATAACGACACAAGATATGATTCGCGAGTTTACCTCTTGGTATGAGGCTGGCATTGCCGATCAGCAAAATGGTACAAATACTCAGTCAACACTGCATCCGAATTATGAGGTTCCTGAGATTATTAAAAATTGGCCAGCTCACGGCGACTTGTCCGCTGGCCAGGATTATTATTTGGCACCATTCTACGATTACAACGATGATGGTCATTACAATTGGCAAGATGGCGATTACCCTTGGCATGATATAAATAGGACAAAAGAATGCACGGTGGACCGTACAGTTTCGTTGTATGGGGACCTTAATTTTTGGTGGGTAATGAACGATAAAGGCAACATACATACAGAGACCGGGGCTGACCCTATTGGCATGGAGATAAGATCTCAAGCCTTTTCATTTGCTTCCAATGATGAGGTAAACAATATGACTTTCTATAATTATGAGTTGATAAATAGAGGTACGCAAACACTTTACGACACCTACTTTGGATTCTTTACAGATGGTGCGCTTGGAGACCCATATGACGATTATGTAGGTTGCGATGTGAATCGTGGTCTGGCCTATTATTATAATGGAGACAATTTAGATCTTGATAATTCGGGTTATAAAGGATATGGCTCTTCTCCTCCCGCAGTTGGCGTTGATTTTTTTGAGGGACCTTATCAAGACAATGATGGTATTGACAACGCCTTTGGGATCAATGAGAATGAAGCCTTAAACGGTATTGGTTTTGGCGATGGAGTTGTGGATAATGAACGATTTGGGATGCGTAGGTTTCTATACTACTCGAATACTACAAACGGAGCGAATCCAAATCAAACAGACCCAACAAATGCCTCTGACTATTACAATTATTTGAAAGGGTTTTGGAAAGATGGCTCTAAGTTTGTCTATGGTGGTAGCGGTCATATTTCTGATGCTGAAGCAGATCCTAACACGCCTTGTGATTTTATGTTTCCAGGAGACACCGATCCATTGGGCTGGGGAACGGGTGGAAATCCTCAAGAGCTATGGACAGAACAAAGTAGCAATAATACACCAAATGATCGAAGATTTGTACAATCTGCGGGTCCTTTTGTCTTAAAGCCGGGCTCTGTCAATAATATTACAGTAGGTGTGGTTTGGGCGCGTGCAACCAGCGGAGACCCCTTTGCTTCGGTTGAAGTATTGAGAAAAGCAGACGACAAGGCACAAGCGCTGTTTGAAAACTGTTTTAAAATACTGGAAGGTCCTCATTCGCCGGATCTCGTTATTCAGGAGCTAGAAAATGAGCTTATCTTAACCATAGATAACAGTTCCTCATCAAATAACTATCAAGAGGCCTACTCCGAGTTTGATCCTTTTATTGTGACAGATGACTCATCAGCGGATCGTTATTATAGGTTCCAGGGGTACCAGATTTTCCAGCTTATCGATGATGAGGTGTCTCTCTCGGAACTTGATGATCCGACCAAAGCACGTCTTGTCGCGCAATGTGACAAAATGGATGGTATTGGACGGCTTATTAATTTTGAGTTTGATGAGGCATTATCTGCATCTATGCCGGTTGAAAAGGTTGATGGTTCTGACCAAGGAATTCGTCATTCTTTTAAAATAACGGAAGATAAGTTTGCCCAGGGTAGTCCAACCTTGGTGAACCATAAGTCTTATTTTTTCATGGCCATCTCATATGCTTATAACCAGTTCAAAGAATATAATCCTGAGGACCCTACGTTGTTAGATGGGCAAAAAAAGCCTTACATACCTTGCAGAAAAGCTGCCGTTGGTGCGGTTAAAGTTGTTTCGGCAATACCGCATAGCCCGGTTCCCGAGGCTGGTGGTACACTTCAATTGATAGAATACGGTTCTTCCCCTCAAATCACACGTTTAGATG
>CAJXCU010000011.1 GCA_913051935.1 uncultured Flavobacteriales bacterium | reverse complement strand
TACCTCAATTATGTCAACAATAAAATTGTGGCAATTCCCACAAAAAATCTATTTACGTGGTCCATGCAGAACGTGCAAAGTGCTAATATTTTCGGGACTGATTTTAAAATTGGGTCAAAATGGAATGTTTATAAATATTTAAAATTTGACTTAGACCTTAATTATAGCCTTCAGCATGCTCGAGATATTTCAGATCCGAATTCTCCTAGCTATAAAGATCAAATTGCCTACATCCCAGTGCATACTGGAAATATTGATTTATCCATCAATTATAAACATCTTGGTATCAGGTTTTCCAATTACACCAATTCTTTACGTTATGCATTAAATGAAAATATAAGCACCAATCAGGTAGACGGATTTTGGGTAAGTACTCTGAGTACATACTATTCAGTAATTTTAAAAAATAAAAACACATTGACATTTAGGTTTACTATTAAGAATTTATTCAACACACAGTATGCGGTTATTCGAAGTTTTGTTATGCCTGAGCGGAATTATTTAATTGTTTTAAAATATGCGTTTAATTAAACTTGTTTCATGCCTATGTCTTTTGCTCTTCTCTTGCGGAAAAGACAATGAGCCACCTGTTACCATTGATACGATATCTAATGGTGCACTTGTACTTTGTGAGGGGTTGTTTCAGCAGAACAATTCTCAGCTTTCTTTTGTGAGTTTTGAAAATAATCAAGTTGAGAATAATTTTTTCCTTAACCGAAATAATCGTCAGCTAGGTGATACAGGGAATGATTTGAAAAGATATGGTGATAAAATTTACATTGTTGTCAATGTCTCGAGTACCATTGAAATTCTTGATGCAAATAGCTTTGCATCGATAAAGCAAATATCAATGATGAATGGTGCTACGGCAAAACAGCCGCGTTCAATAGCCTTTCATGAGGGACTCGCATACGTTACCTGTTTTGATGGGTATGTAGATGTCATAGATACCATTTCATTAACCATAAACAGCCGCATACAAGTAGGACTGAACCCAGAAAGAATGGCTATTGCGAATAATAAGCTTTATGTTACCAATTCAGGGGGGCTAAATACTCCGCTAATGGATTCAACAGTATCTATCATTGACTTAAACACACAGCAAGAAATAGAGAAGATCACAGTTGGTATGAATCCCGGAACAATAAAAGCAGATCCTTATGGTGATATCTACGTCGTTGCACGTGGAAATTACAGCAACGTGCCCTCTAGAATGAAAAGAATAAATAGTCAAACCGATAATGTGGAAGAAACTTTTGGTGCTGACATTTCAGGTATTTCATTATTTCATAACGATTTCTTGATTACGTATTATGATTTTGCCACGGCACAAAACAATGTAGGATTATTTAATACCAATACCGAAAACATTGAGCTAGCCGAATTTATGCCGCTAAACGAAATCCAAACGCTTTATGGCCTTAGCTACAATCCTGTAAATAATAAAATATACATTTCAGATGCGATGGGTTATACCAATACAGGATATATACGAGAATATGACGCCCAAGGAAACTACATACAAAGCTACCATGTTGGGCTAAACCCTTCTAAAATCTTATTTTATGAATAAGTGTCAAGTCATTTTAAGCATTGTTGTTATTGTTTTTTTAAAACCAGTAATATTTGCGCAATCCTTCGCTCCTGAACCGGAAGAAGTTGGATCGGATGCGATACACAAAGATTCCTCAATATTTGTTGGCTGGGCGAATGACATCGTAATAACAAGAGGCCCAATGAATATAGAAGACCCGAGCTTAGGGTTGACTAATTATGGTGTAGCAGAGAATGGAAACTTCATTGCGGATAATAGTGTCGTCTCTCTCGGTGATGGTGGACAAGCGATAGCTACTTTTTCAGAAGCTATTGGCAATGGGCCAGGACCTGATTTCGCAATTTTCGAAAATGGCTTTGCAAATCATTACATGGAATTGGCCTTTGTTGAAGTAAGCTCAAACGGAATAAATTACAGCAGATTTGAATCGATATCTGAAACACCGACAGATGTACAAATTGATAATTTCAGCTACTCTGATTGTCGCTATTTGTACAATCTTGCTGGAAAGTATCGTGTATATTTCGGCACCCCATTTGATCTTGAAGAGTTATCAGGCATAGCTGGACTTAACATCAATAACATCACCCACATAAGAATAATTGATGTTGTCGGCAGTATCTCCTCAGATATCGCCAGCTATGATAGTCAAGGAAATGTGATAAATGACCCCTATCCTACTCCTTTCGAATCAGGAGGGTTTGACTTAGACGCTATCGGTGTAATTCATAATGCTGAACTTCACTTGAATGAATTAAATCAAACATTTGAAGTATTTCCAAACCCCACAAAGCACCAAATTTACTTGAAAGGATTTAGCAACGCACAAAAATATATAACAGATATAAATGGAAAATTAATCGCAGAATTTTGGGAAGAATCATACTCCGTAAGTAATTTATCGCCTGGTTTATATTTTTTAAAGCAAGGGACAAAAACAGTGAAATTCATGAAGCAATAATCGAATCAAGCCCACACTTTTGTGCCTTCAGAGCAATTATTACAGATATCGACAGCTTGCCTGTTCGTAACGACGGCCTTGCGAAAGTTCTTATAAGATGAGGCATTCCATATTTCATCAAAATGATTATGCTGAATACTACCCAGAACGTGTTTTGCATCTTTATCAAAGCAACATGGAACAATACTTCCGTCCCATGTGCTCACGGATCCAGACCACATTCTCCAGCAATGGTTTCCAGGATTTCCTTTTAGCTTGTAACTCCCATCTTTTTGTTTGGTATACCGTGAATACTGTTCATTCTCAGGCATCAAGGGATTACCATTCTTGTAAACATATAGCTGAGCCGTTTTTATGCGAACCTCATCTATTGACATTTCTGAAGCAAGCTCAAAAACCTGAGGGATTTCATGCTCGTTGGGCTTAACAGCCAAAAACTGAAAAATTAAATGCGGTGTTGCTGAACCTCTTTCCTTTTTCGCTTCAACCAAATACTGACTTGCCTTTAGAACTCTAGAAAGTTTACCATTTACACGATACTGTTCGTATGTTTTCTGCGTCAAACCATCGATTGATATAATCAAACGGTCTAAACCCGAATCAACAATTTCTAACGCTTTTTTAGGACTAACAAAATGAACATTTGATGAGGTCGATGTGTAAATGCGCGAACGCTTTGCTTCCTTTATTAAGTCTAAAAATCTTGGATGTAAAAACGGTTCGCCTTGGAAATAATAATTGATATAAAAAACCGATTTGTTGATTTGGTTTAATAATTTCTTATGCAGTTCCATATCGATTTTACCGGTAGGTCGTGTGAATTGCTTAAGGCCACTGGGACACTCGGGACAACCTAAATTACATGAGGTAGTTGGCTCAATACTCATCGAGGCAGGCTTTCCAAAATGCACTGGCACCTTTAGTAGCCTGGTCGCTGAAAAGCTCAACCTCAATAGGAACAAATTCCAAATCCTTCTTGCGGTCATGTGCCTTAGTATGCTTAATGAATCATTGACATTCGACATAGAACGAATGTACGAAATATCAGCACTTCATCGACATCTAAGCATGGAAAGATAGAATCTAAAGTTATCCTTTATCGAATCAGTAAAAGAGATATATTTGTACAAAGTCAAAATGTATGCAAACAATACTCAACCATACGCAAACCCAACAAAAAATAACAAGGCTCGGACATGAGCTGATAGAAAATTGCTTTGAAGAGTCTCATATTTTCGTAGGAGGTATTTCAGGGAACGGTTTTGAGTTGGCAGAAAGGCTAACGGGCATTATTGAAAAGAACTCCTCCGTTAAGGTAACTTGTTTTGAAATTTCAATTGACAAAAATGAACCCTGGAATCATCCCGTTGAGCTCAGCACTGATCAGAAAGCGTTAAAAAAAGGATATATCGTTCTCGTTGACGATGTCATTAACTCAGGAAAGACGCTCCAATACGCACTCGTTAAATTTTTGGAACAACCAACAAAAGCAATAAAAACGGTAGTTCTTGTTGACAGAAAGCATAGAAGGTACCCCGTAAAGGCGAATTTTGTTGGACTATCATTATCAACTACACTCAAAGACCGCGTCGAAGTAGACTTTACGAAGGGAAAAACCAAAGCGTTTTTATTATGAAAAAACCAACGGAGGCCACCTCAAATCACGACAATTTAGAGTTGATGAGCACCTCGGAATTATTGATCGGAATCAATAAAGAGGACCAGACCGTTGCTCTGGCTGTGCAAAAAGAAATACCAGTAATTGAATGTTTTTTAAAAGAGGCGCTGCTAAGAATGAAAGAGGGCGGAAGGTTATTTTACATTGGAGCTGGCACAAGCGGTAGGCTCGGGGTTGTAGATGCTAGTGAATGTCCTCCAACATTTGGGGTAGACCACGGAATTGTTGTCGGGCTTATTGCCGGTGGTGACCAAGCCATAAGAAAAGCAGTCGAATTTGCTGAAGATGATACGGAACAAGGCTGGAAGGACCTCGCTACATACGAGGTATGCACCAAAGATATTCTTGTTGGAATAGCGGCCTCTGGTGGAACGCCATACGTAATAGGCGCCATCGAAAAAGCCAACCAACATGGAATGCTTACTGCTGGGATATCTTGTAATCCAGGTTCAAAACTTTCTCAATCAGCGACGCATGCCATTACACCGGTTGTTGGACCTGAATTCGTTACAGGATCTACTAGAATGAAATCAGGAACGGCCCAAAAACTCGTATTGAATATGATTTCAACAGCGCTAATGATTCAACTTGGGCATGTAAAAGGCAATAAGATGGTTGATATGCAGCTGAGTAATAATAAACTTGTAGATCGCGGAACAAGGATGGTATGTGATCAATTGGGAATTCCTTACGAAAACGGCAAGGCATTACTTTTGAAACATGGAAATGTACGCTCAGCAATTAATGCATACAAAGACCAAAACTAAAATCATTCAATAACTCTGCCATAGCCAACTAGTCTGCTTCGCCAATAATCTGACTCGTCTATATTGACTACAGATATTCCTTTAGATGAAGAAGAATGAATCATCCGTTTGCGTTCATTAGGTTGATTCACTAAAATGCCTACATGTGTGATTTCTTTTCCTTCAGAAAAGAAAACTAAGTCCCCCATATGTGCCCGCTTGGCAGCTATCGTTTTGGCATATTTATATTGATCTGAGGCAACTCGCGGAAGGGGAAGTTCAGCGTGCTTAAAAACATGACTCGTAAATCCACTGCAGTCAAAACCTTCCGCATCAGCTCCACCCCATTTGTACGGAATACCCATAAATTCATAAGAATAATGTACAAGGTCAGATCTTTGGGAAGAACTCATGCCCTCTGAAACCAAACCGTCCTCCCCGACCTCCTCAATTATGGGATTTTTGAACTTATATTTTTTATAGACATTCTGAATCCAATCCCGGAGTTGCTGCTTGTCTGAATCGCCTACGATTGCACTTTTGTCATTGAGCCATTTTTCAAACAATACCGCCATAGCCCCCAATTCCTGGGCATGACTCTCCTGAATCCCGGGCCATTTTTCGCTTTTAAAAATAGTAGACATGATTCGACAGCTCTCATCAATTTTAGAAATATTACGTTTCATCCAATACGGATTATGGAGCAATTGAAAGGTGCTCATTGCACTGTAATAGGAAGGAAGAATATACGCGTCATACATTGGGTCTCGCAATAGTTTGTTTGCTTTTCGGTAAACGGTCTTATAATAACCTTGCGTATAGAATTGCTCCAATCTATCTAGCTTCTTATTTTGTGCATATAGCCCTTGAATTCCGATAAGTAAAAAGAATACAAGGGTGATTTTTATATTAGTTTTTGAATTGCTTCCCATTTTCTAAAACAATAAAAGAATTATTGAATAATGATACCAAAACACGGCTTCCGTATATTTCATAATTAGAATCAGGCATATTGGTGAGCTCATAAGCTTGTCCATTGACAAAAGCATTCACACCACCTAAAATATTTCTAAACGCCAAAACATCATTTTTAATTTTGTAATCCAAGGGTTTAAAATTACTAATCTCCGTTTTTTCGCCATTACAATATGCAAAAAAATAAGAGCTCTCAGTCCAAACAACTATATCGTCCTTAACATCCCATGAATCAGTACCAAAATTAGAAAGCTGAAAATTCTCTCCGTCTTTATAATACCATAAATCACCACCATTATCTTCATAAACAACAAAACCTCTACCCGCCTTGTAACGAACCATAGGAAGCTGCTCAACATCATAAAAGGCTCCTCTATCGAACACAGCAAAAGTCTGTGTTGTCGGATCATTAAAGCATAAAATGTCTGTCCCAACATTAAATGAAATATTCTGTTGGTTGTTCCAAACATCGATTTCATAAATATCCCCATTCCAAAAAACCTTGTACATATTACCATTGTCTTTAAATACAAGCAGATTTTCCCCAGTTGCCACAGGCATTTCTAAATCGCGCATCAAAGTAGAAAGCATATAAGATGAATCCTGCCAATAAGTATTGATCGTGTTAAACCGCGTGTCCTCAAATACAATCATGCTATCCTTAACCAAGAAGTTTCTAGCAAAATATGTGAGTGTAGAAAGCTCACCATCGTCCCACATATTTAGCGTTGGTCCAATCATATATCCCAATAAATGGTCAGAAACTTGGTATTGGACATTGAGATTGGTAATGTCCTTTCTGGTAATACCATCATATAATCTGAGGTTACCTCGAGTATCTCTATAAGCCACTAGTTCATCACCTGCTTTAAAGTCAAGTATTGGCTGTACTTCAATGGACCTAAAATAACCATCCTGAAAGCTTAGGAAAAAATTATTAAAGTCAATGACTGGAATTACCCCCTGAGCCAATACCCTCGTCCCAATCAATAGCAAAAAGAGCAATATAGTTTTCACGACCATAAAGTTATCAAAATTCAGACCAACTTGAATTACCAACAATGACAATTTCTAAACTCAATAATTAGATAAATTTAGGAATCTAGGAAAAGAGCCGTATTTTTGGTTCACAAAATTTAGATTATGAATAAAATTATTTTAAGTTTCATATTGCTGCTAATTACTGTCGGTGTTTTTGGACAGGCAAAAATCGAGTATATTGAATATGACCTCAAAAATGGAATGCATGTCATTTTGCATGAAGACCACTCTGCACCAGTTGTAACTACAGCTGTCATGTACCATGTAGGGGCAAAAGATGAAAATCCGGAAAGAACCGGTTTTGCTCATTTCTTTGAACATCTGCTATTTGAGGGAACTGAGAATATAGCACGTGGTGAGTGGTTCACCATTGTCACCTCTAATGGAGGAAGCAATAACGCCAATACAACAGACGACCGAACGTATTACTATGAGGTATTTCCTTCGAATAGTGTAGAGCTCGGCTTGTGGATGGAATCCGAAAGACTAATGCACCCTATAATTAATCAAATTGGCGTGGATACACAAAATGAAGTAGTGAAAGAGGAAAAAAGGTTGCGCGTCGACAATAGCCCCTATGGAAAGTTCCTTGAAAGTATAAAATTACATATGTTCAAAAAGCACCCTTACAAAGGAACAACGATTGGCAAAATGGCCCATTTAGATGCCGCTACATTGGAAGAATTCAAAGCATTTAACAAAAAATATTACGTGCCAAATAATGCGGTTCTAGTGGTTGCTGGAGACATTGATGTACCTGCGGTTAAAAAAATGGTAGAAGACTACTTCGGACCTATACCGCGTGGAGAGGATATTGTTAGAAGCTTTCCTCAAGAAGAGCCAATAACAGAACCAATGCGAGAAAAAGCTTACGATGCAAATATTCAAATACCAGCAATTCTTGCGGCATATAGAACGCCTTCTTTCAAGGATCGAGATGCTTATATATTAAGTATGATTTCTACTTACCTAAGCGATGGTAAAACATCAAAATTGTACAAGAAAATGGTTGATGATAAAAAAATGGCATTGCAGGTCGGTGCTTTTGACTATAGTCAAGAGGATTATGGCACTTATATTATTTATGGACTCCCTCAAGGAGAAACAGAGCTTGATGACCTTGTGATAGAAATAGATGAAGAAATAGTAAAAATTCAAAATGAACTTATTTCTGAAAGAGATTTTCAAAAAATTCAAAATAAACTGGAAAATAGTTTTGTAAACTCAAATTCAAGTATTCAAGGAGTTGCAAATTCATTAGCTCGCTACTACATGCTCTATGGCGATATTAGCCTCATAAATAATGAAATTGATATTTACCGTTCGATAAAAAGGGAGGAAATTCAGCAGGTTGCAAGAAAATACCTGAATCCCAACCAAAGGTTGATTCTCGAGTACCTGCCAGAAACGGACCAAGAATAAAATAAAAAAAGAAATTATGAACATTAGACTATATACATTATCCGCTTTTCTATATCTATCACTTTGCTTAAACGCTCAAATAGACAGAACACAGCAACCAAAACCAGGACCAGCGCCAGAGATTACACTTGAAAAACCTGTAGAGTTTACGTTAGAAAATGGGTTAAAGGTATTGATCGTAGAGAACCATAAACTCCCAAGAGTAAGTATGAATCTTGCTTTCGACCGAACACCAATTTTGGAGGGAGATAAAGCGGGTGTAAGCTCTATCCTAGGAGCTATGCTAGGTAACGGAACAGCATCCATTACAAAAGATGATTTCAACGAAGAAATTGACTTTTTAGGGGCGAATTTATCCTTCGGTTTTAATGGAGGATTTGCCAGCTGCCTCACAAAATACCACGAAAGAATCATTGAATTATTGGCAGACGCCACCCTAAATTCACTGCTCACAGAAGAAGAGTTTGAAAAGAATAAAGACCTCTTATTAGAAGGGCTAAAAAGTCAAGAAAAAAGTGTGGACGCGGCGGCCGCTAATGTTGGATCAGCATTATCGTTTGGTTTATCGCATCCTTATGGAGAAATTGAAACTGAGAAAAGTATCAACAATGTCACCTTTGATCTCGTTAAAACATACTACTTAAATTATTTTCAGCCTTCACAAGCTTACCTCGTTGTTTTGGGAGATATCGATGTGGCCTCAACAAAAGCGTTGGTTGAGAAGCACTTTGGTCCATGGCAAAATACGGTATCCGAGAAAATCAGTATCCCTAAAGCAAACGCCAATCCGGTACAATTGGAAATTAACTTTGTAGATATGCCAAATGCGGTTCAGTCTAACATCTCATTGACCAGTAATGTCGAACTTAAAATGAGTGATGAGGATTATCATGCTGTATTGATTGCCAATAAAATACTAGGCGGAGGATTCAATAGTTATTTGAATATGAATTTAAGGGAAGAACATGGATATACGTATGGTGCCCGATCTTCTGTTGCAGCAGATAAATACATCACGAGGTTTAACGCTGGTACTTCAGTGAGAAACGAGGTGACAGACAGTGCTGTGGTGCAGACAATCAAAGAGATCAAAAGAATTCAAGAGTATCCGGTTGAAGAAGATGCTTTGGCAAACGCTAAGGCAAAATATGTAGGTGACTTTGTATTGGCCTTGGAAAGGCCATCAACAGTAGCTCGATATGCAATAAATATCAAAACAAACGACCTACCGGAAAATTTCTATTCGGAGTATTTAAAGAAAATAAATGCTGTCACTGTAGCTGATGTCCAGCGGGTAGCTAACAAATATTTCAACGCGAAAAACGCGCGATTTATTGTTGTTGGGAAAGGTAGCGACATTATTGAAAACCTGGAAAAAACTGGAATTCCAATAAAATATTTTGACAAAGAGGCAAATCCTGTGAATAAGCCTGAGTTTAAAAAACCAATTCCAGAAGGCGTCACAGTAAAAATTATAATGGACAATTATATAGATGCAATCGGTGGTAAAAAGGCAGTCGAAGATGTCAAGACAGTCCTAACAAATGTAGATGTTACTATACAAGGTGCGCCATTCAAACCAACTGCCGTGATTAAAACCATGGGGCCAAACAAGGAATCAATGGAAATGTCAGTTCAGGGTATGGGCACCATTATGAAGCAAGTATTTAATGGGAAATCAGGTTACACGGAACAGCAAGGTAATAAGCAAGATATGCCCGAGTCAGAGATTTTAAAAAAGCAAAAACAGAAAGGTCTTTTTGCTGAGACATACCTAGATCCTGAAGAACTCGTTTTAGTTAGCTTGATATCCGTCAATGGAGTGGACGCATACAAAATTCAGGTTGATAAAGACAACGGTTCATTCCGCTATTATAACGCAGAAACCGGGTTACTTATTCGAACAGAGAGTGCGCAAGAGGCACAAGGTCAAAGTATCACTCAACTAACGGATATTTCAGATTATAAAGATATTGATGGTGTATTAATGCCTCATACAAAAGTAATCAATGCTGGCCCTCAAATCATTACGTTTTCGGCGTCTGAAATTAAAATTAATGAAGGAGTAAGTAAGAAAGACTTCAAGTAATAAACCCGAAGTTTAGCCTCATTTCATGAACATAGAGCTGCAGATGATTTTGTCCGCAGCTTTTTGTTATCAACAATTGTTACTCAGATTGGTAGAAATCAATATCTTTGATATATGAGTGATTTCATTGTTTCGGCAAGAAAATATAGACCACAGACTTTCGATACGGTTGTAGGACAAAAGCCCATTACAAGCACACTCAAAAATGCCATAAAAAATAGCCATTTGGCGCAAGCTTTTTTATTCTGTGGTTCACGAGGGGTTGGTAAAACGACCACAGCAAGAATTTTAGCAAAAACAATCAACTGCATTGAAAGAACGTCAGAAACAGAGGCTTGTGACAGCTGTGAATCATGCTTAAGCTTTAACTCAGGTGCTTCACTAAATGTGTATGAACTCGACGCGGCGTCTAATAATTCTGTTGAGGATATTAGAAATTTAATTGACCAGGTTCGAATTGCCCCACAGCTCGGAGATTTCAAGGTATATATCATAGATGAGGTACATATGCTTTCAGCGAGTGCGTTCAATGCCTTTCTTAAAACCTTAGAGGAACCACCAAAACATGCGATATTTATTTTAGCTACCACGGAAAAACACAAAATAATTCCCACAATTTTATCAAGGTGTCAAATTTTTGACTTTTCAAGAATCAAAGTCAAAGACATCGCAGACCACCTCTCGGAAATAGCGAAAAAAGAAAAAGTAAAGGCTGAAGCCGAAGCACTTCACTTAATTGCACAAAAAGCCGATGGAGCATTACGAGATGCACTCTCTGTTTTTGATCAAATGATTACTTTTTCAGACAATGAATTGACTTACAAACAAGTTGTTGAAAATTTGCACATACTCGACTATGATTACTTTTTCAAATTTGTAGATCATGCTGATGAGGAGGACATACCGGGCTCTCTACTGTTATTCAATGAGATATTGGACCAAGGTTTTGATGCACATCATTTCTTGGGAGGATTGTCTACGCATTACAGAAATTTGCTTGTATGTAAAAATGAAAAGTCCTCCGTCTTGCTCGAAGTACCCGAGACCACTCAGAAAAAGTATGTTGAACAATCCAAACTTTTACCCTACCACACCATAACCCGTGCACTTTATGCCCTAAGTAAGGCAGATACCTCCTATAAAGCTTCAAAAAACAAGCGCTTGCTGGTAGAAGTCTTGCTAATGGAGCTCTGTTCTTTGAAACAAGAGCAAGAAAAAAAAAAGCCCTAAAGGCACCTATTGAATTTTTACCTATCCCTCAAGGTTCACTGAGAAAATCAAAAAGTAATCCAAGCCCCAAGGAACATCCAATTAAAAAAAATGAATCTGACCCCCCTAAGGAGATTGAAAAATTAAAATCAGATTTATCCGCAAAGAAAGACATAGCACCACCAAAAACCGTTGTCAATAGAAGCAGTACGCGCCTTTCTATCAAGGAAATGCTCGAAAGAGAAAAAGCACTAAAAAACCAATCGAGTGAAGCACTTCCAGAAGAAAAATACACCTCTGACCGACTGACACGGATATGGCGACAGTATGCATTTCAGTTAAAAGACGAAGGAAAAGAGACTTTCTATAATGCATTGGTCAAAAGAGATCCGTTGATTGAAAAAGATGATGTCCTTAAATTATTTGTGGAAAATCAAATTCAGGTTGATTACATTGCTCCATTACTAAATGACCTCATTTCCTTTTTGAGAAATAGCCTCAAGAATCATAATATTAATGTATTGATTGAGCTGATTGAAAATCCAGCTGAGGATGTCAAGTTTTTAAATGGTAAGGACAAATTTGAGGTAATGGCCAAAAAAAACCCTGAACTTAATACCCTTAAGAACTTGTTCAATTTAGATATTGAGTTTTAATGATTGCAGAACATAAGGATTTTAAAATAAGCTACGTCGCACAGGATCAAGAAGAAAAAATAGAAGCTTTTTTGTCAATCCTCAGAGATGACTCCTCAAGTATTTTGTGTACAACATCTGGTTCAACAGGAACACCGAAGCAAATAGAAATTTTAAAAACATCATTGGCAGTTTCTGCCAAAAAAACTATCGATTTCTTCAAGTTGAAGCCAAAAGAAACTGCAATACTGTGTATGTCAATCGACTTTATCGCAGGTAAAATGATGCTTGTACGTGCGATGATGGCCGGACTTGAATTAAAAGTATTACCTGTAAGTTCTTCCCTATCAGCGTTGATCGAAGCTACTGAATTCATTGCCCTCTTTCCTAAACAGCTTCAAGGATTACTTTCAACTAATAAGGGAATTATGGCTTTGAAGAAATCAAGATGTATACTCGTTGGTGGAGCTGCTTTATCAACAGAAATCGAGCAGCTTTTAATTTCCAATCATATCTCTATTTATCAAAGCTATGGAATGACAGAAACCGCAACACATGTAGCTTTGAAAAGATCAGGCTACCAAGGAGAGCAATACTACAAGGCAATAAGTGGAGTTTCCTTTCGTCAAAAAGAAGGCTGCTTGTCAATAAGCTATCCAAAAATACAGGCTGAGCTTATAACAACAAATGATTTAGTGGAACTCATAAATCCGTTTACTTTCAAATGGATTGGAAGGTCCGATTTTATAATCAACACAGGTGGTTATAAAGTTTCGCCCGAAAAGCTAGAAGCAAAGATCCAACTGCACTTAAATCGAGTTTGTATGGTTACAGGGATCATAGATGAGGAATTTGGGGAGAAAATTGGTCTTATTTTATTGAAGGAAAAGATTTTAAAGGGTATTTCTAAAGAGGATTTTTTTGGAATCCTGCACCCATTTGAAATTCCGAAAGTATATGTTTTTATTCATGAGTTTTCGCAAACTTCAAATGGAAAAATAGATAGAGTCAAAACTGTAGCAAAAATTAAAAGTTGTGCCTGGAAAAACATATTATGAAATTCTAAATCTGCCAGAAGGTGCGAGTAAGGCTCAGATTAAAAGGAGCTACAGAAAATTAGTAAAACTGTATCATCCAGATGTCACAAAAGATCCGCATGCACATGAAAAATATCTTGAAGTTAACCAGGCATATGAGGCACTAATAGATCCGAAACCAAAAAATAAAGCTAGTACTAATCGCCGGTCTTCCAAGGCAGATAGATGGGATAAGTACAAAAAAGAAAGCCGAATAAGATATGCTCAGAGACAAGCAAAAAAGGCACAAGAGATTGAAATTTTTTACCAAAGCCTTCGCAAAGGTTGGAGAAGGAATTGGATTCGAATGAACCTGATCATGGGGGTAATCGTTAGTCTTTTTACAATCGCCGACCAACGCGCAGAACCTACACAAAGAATTGTGGCTATTACTAGTCTAAAAAATTATTCTGCAAATGCCGAAATTATCACACCAGAAGGCCCATTCACCGTCATGGAAAATGAAAAACACTCGAGTATAAGGTTCAAAACCGAATTTGTCCTTTTTCAAAGCAGATACTTAAAGCAAGGTTTGTTTATCGCATACCTTCATGAAGGGGTTTCATTTTATCAAAGAGTATCATATTCACCGATGGGACCCAGCTTCTACTGGGGATACCAAATTGTTCTTTTTATTTCGTTAATACCGCTATTCTTTTACACTATAATGAGAAAAAACACAGGATGGTTCGTCTTTTTTCATTACCTAACTCTAATTGTTACTACACCGTGGTTGATTTATTTCATCGTTCAGCATCCAACCATAATACGAACCCTTACATTTGGAATAATTTAAAATGACAAAGAAAGAAAAAGCAAAGTATATTATTAACGAGTTGGAAAGTCTTTATCCGGAAACCCCTGTTCCACTTGACCATAAAGATCCTTTTACACTACTCATAGCAGTTTTACTCTCTGCCCAATGCACAGATGAACGAGTAAATAAAATAACGCCCAAACTATTTGAGCTGGCGGATAATCCATTCGATATGAGCAAACAAGACGTAGAAGAGATTCGATCGATTATTCGACCATGCGGACTTTCACCAAGAAAATCGCAAGCAATTTGGGAATTGTCAAATATCCTAGTAGACAAATACAATGGAGCCGTGCCGAAAAAAATGGAGCTGCTAGAAGAACTGCCTGGTGTCGGTCATAAGACAGCATCAGTTGTCGTTTCTCAAGCATTTGGTGAGCCTGCGTTTCCTGTAGATACGCATATCCACAGACTACTTACAAGATGGGGAATAACGAGTGGCAAAAATGTTGTCCAAACGGAAAAAGATGCGAAGAGAATTTTCCCAATCAATACGTGGAACAAACTGCATTTGCAAATTATATTTTACGGGAGAGCTTACTCTCCAGCCCGAAGCCCTAGGAAAGAAATTGATTACATAACAGTAAAAATAGGAACAAAAAAAGCACTTAAGGAGCTTAAATGAATCAACAAATGTTGATAAGCCTATTTGATAAGGTGTGAATAAATTATATTTTAAAAACGCCTCAGATTGGAGGTATGAATTCCTATATTTGTTTTATGGATGCAACAGAAGGAAAAAGAACACCTATTCAGAGATTAAAGAACACTTCAGGTGTTGTCAATGAGATGGGAAAACTTCCACCTCAAGCAATTGATGTTGAGCAGGTTGTGCTTGGCGCAATGATGCTTGAGAAAGATGCTGTCAACGATACAATCGATATTTTGAATGAGCATAGCTTTTATGATCCTAAGCACCAAATTATATTCAAAACGATACATTCCTTATTCGCCAGCACAAGTCCAATAGACCTTGTAACTGTTTCTGCGGCACTTCAAAAAAATGGAGAGCTTGAAGCGGCAGGTGGAGCTGCGTATATCTCTTCTTTAACAAACAGAGTTGCCTCCTCCTCGCACATACAATACCACGCGAGAATTATATCTGAAAAGCACATTAAACGAGAATTGATTCGGGTAAGTAGTGACATCATCAAGGATGCTTATGACGATACCAAAGACGTTTTTGAATTGCTCAACAATGCAGAAACTAATCTTTTTAAAATTGCTGAAACGAATATGAGTAAGCAGGCCTCGACAATGCAGAGTGTCGTTCGAGAGGCAATTGATGAAATTGAAAAAGCGGCAAAAAATACTGACGGTTTATCAGGCATTCCGTCCGGATTTTACGACCTAGACAAAATTACCGCTGGATGGCAACGCTCAGATATGATTGTCCTCGCTGCACGACCTGGTATGGGTAAGACAGCCTTTGTTCTTTCAATGGCAAGAAACACTGCCGTTGACCACAATATGGGGGTAGCCGTTTTCTCTCTTGAAATGTCTTGTGTTCAATTGGTCAAACGACTGATTGCAAGTGAAGCTAGATTGCCAGGGGAAAAGCTAAGAAAGGGAACACTCAAAGATTATGAATTTCAACAGCTGCATACACGAATTAAAAAACTAACCACCGCTCCGATTTATATTGATGATACGCCAGGCTTGAGCATATTTGATTTCAGAGCCAAATGTAGAAGACTCAAATCCCAATATGATATTGATTTAATCATTATTGATTATCTGCAATTGATGTCGGCAAAAACAAGTGAAAGCGCAAAAAGTAACGGAAATAGAGAACAAGAAATCTCAACCATTTCAAGATCCATCAAAGAAATCGCAAAAGAGCTGAATGTTCCAATTATTGCACTCGCTCAGCTCAGTAGATCGGTTGAACAACGCGGTGGTGATAAAAGACCTATTCTTTCTGACCTTCGAGAATCAGGTGCTATCGAACAAGATGCTGATATTGTTTCCTTTATCTATCGGCCAGATTATTATGGATTTACTACGGATGGAGATACAGGAGAGGACAATACAGGAATAGGTGAGATTATTGTAGCCAAGCACAGAAATGGTGCACAAGGAAAGGTCAGGTTACGTTTTATCGACCAGTATGCCCGCTTTGATAACCTTAACGAGATTCCCGATTACGAACAAATACAGGGGGAAGACCTTAAATCAAAAGCACTTAATCCTGAAAATTCGACCTATACACTTAAAAGTAAAATGAACCAAACAGATGAATCCGAGGACCTCGGAGATTTCGATACGAGAGACATGGACGAAAACGATTTTTAATATGAGGCTTCGTCTTTTCTTTTTCATTTTTTTTCTTTGCTGTTCGTATTCAAACGCTACTCAGATTCTTGTTTTCATGGGTGAGAAACAAAAAAACCATCTAAAGGCATACGGAATCGCCTATTGGGTAATTGAAAAAGATGTGAGTATTGAATGGTTACTAAATTATCAGGGAGGCTCATTTTTAATGCCTCATTTAGTATCAATTGAGGAAGAGCTTATGATTCGAGGAGTCTCATACCAAATACTCACAGAGGGACAGGTGACACAAATCAAAAATGAAATTGCAAATCCTGAAGTAAATATGGAGGTTATTCAACTCGAAAAACCTCCAAAAATTGCGGTTTATACTCCACCGAACAAACAGCCTTGGGATGATGCCGTTACGATGGTTTTAGAGTATGCCGAGATTCCATACGATAAAATT
Source organism: uncultured Flavobacteriales bacterium (assembly GCA_913051935.1). GTDB lineage: Bacteria > Bacteroidota > Bacteroidia > Flavobacteriales_D > Crocinitomicaceae > UBA952. The sequence continues at coordinate 32,199 of CAJXCU010000011.1, read as the reverse complement.
TATGACTCATCAATTGTGATGGGTAAGTTGCCAGAATACGACTGGCTGCATTTACACCACGAAGATTTCACAGGACAATACGGTAAATTTTACAGATCAGCGCGCTACCAAAAATGGTATCAAGAGCAAATTGAAGTAGCGGAAGGAAATGCAAGTCTCTTAGGCTTTGAAAAAGTATCTGAGCTCAAACTTTCTGTCGCAAAGAATATCCAAAATTTCGTACTGGGAGGCGGTTTTCTATTTACGATGTGTAGTGGTACAGATAGCTTTGACATTGCCTTGGCAGCCCAAAACACAGATATATGTGAGAGCGTTTTTGATGGAGACCCATCACATCCAAATTGCGATCACGAACTCGATTATTCAAAAACTTTTGCTTTCAAAGATTTCAAATTAATCAAAGACCCTATGGTTTATGAATACTCCGATATAGATGGAACGTATCTAAGAACAAATAGAACCATTCCAAAAGAGCTAGATGAATTCACCTTATTTGACTTTTCTGCAAAATGGGATGTTGTGCCGACAATGCTAACCCAATGCCATCAAAATGTTATTAAAGGTTTCATGGGCCAAACCACTGATTTTAAAAAAAATCTCATTAAATCTAGCGTATTGATTTTAGGAGAAACTAAAGCAGCGGAGACTGCCCGATACATCCATGGTGAAATGGGACAAGGCACTTGGACTTTTTATGGAGGTCACGACCCCGAGGATTATCAGCATTTTGTTGGAGATCCACCAACAGACCTTAATTTACACCCTAACTCTCCGGGATACCGACTAATTCTAAATAACATATTATTTCCTGCCGCTAAAAAGAAGAAAAGAAAAACATAATTTCTTTTATTTTCATTGGTATGTGAAAGGTTTTTGCTAAACTTGTATCGAATTGGCAAAGTTCTGAGCCTTTCATTTCCTTCTCTGTTCCTAAAAAAATATAACGAATAGACTAACTTTATTGAAGTAATTATAACGACAAAAAATACCCGACGATTTCCGTCGATCATATCTTAAAATCAACTCATAAATAATGGAAAATTCATCCGCTGAAGATTCAAAAGACTTGTTAACGAACTCAACCAATGATGCAAAAGATGCTTCAAAAGAAGGAGATCAAAAACCAGCACCAGTAAAAAAGAGAACAAGAAAACGCATTAAAGTTGAGGCTCCGGTTCAAGAAACAAAAGAAGCTGAATCAACGAATACAAAAGAGACAACAACAGACGCTTCAATAAAAGATACAAAAACTGAAACAGAAGATGTAAAGGCAGAAATTAAGAAAGAATCGGGAGGGAAGAAAAAAGAGGAAAGACCATCAAATGAAGAACGACCCCAACGCAGAGATGAGCAAAAATCAAATCACAAAGAAAATCATTCTAAAGACCACAAAAACAAGGATAACAAGAGTAACTATGACTTAGTTGGTATTGTTTCGGCGGAAGGAGTTTTAGAGGTTATACAAGATGGCTACGGTTTTCTGAGGTCATCTGACTACAATTATTTACCTTCGCCAGATGATATTTATGTGTCTCAGAACCAGGTCAAGCTATTTGGTCTAAAAACTGGCGATACAGTCAAGGGAACGATTCGTCCACCGAAAGAGGGTGAAAAATTCTTCCCATTGGTCCGTGTTGAATCAATCAATGGTAGAGATCCATCATACATAAGGGATAGAGTTCCATTTCAATATCTAACTCCATTATTTCCGTCTGAAAAATTCAAACTAACAGGTCATAAGCAAGATTCTCTTTCTACAAGAATTATGGACTTATTCTGTCCCATTGGTAAAGGACAAAGAGGAATGATCGTAGCGCAGCCTAAAACAGGTAAAACAATGCTCCTAAAAGATGTTGCAAATGCCATCGCCGCAAATCATCCTGAAACCTACCTTATTGTTTTGCTCATCGACGAACGACCGGAGGAAGTTACCGATATGGCCAGAAGTGTTAAAGCAGAGGTTATTGCTTCCACATTTGATGAACCTGCGGACCGTCATGTTAAAGTCGCAAATATTGTATTAGAAAAAGCAAAAAGAATGGTCGAATGTGGTCACGATGTTTGTATTTTACTTGATTCAATTACAAGATTGGCTCGAGCTTACAATACGGTTTCACCTGCCTCTGGAAAGGTACTATCGGGGGGTGTTGATGCAAATGCACTACACAAACCTAAAAGGTTCTTTGGTTCAGCAAGAAAAATTGAAAATGGTGGTTCTCTATCCATTCTAGCAACCGCACTAACTGAAACCGGTTCTAAAATGGACGAGGTCATTTTTGAAGAATTCAAGGGAACTGGTAATATGGAGTTACAATTGGATCGTAAAATCTCAAATCGAAGAATTTACCCTGCCATCGACATTACTGCCTCGGGAACAAGACGAGAGGACCTACTACTTAGCAAAGATGTAATGCAACGTATATGGCTAATGCGTAAGTTCATTGCCGACATGAACCCAGTTGAAGCAATGGAGTTTTTAAAGAACCACATGGAAAATACAGTTTCCAATGAGGAATTCTTGATCTCTATGAATAGCTAATATGAAAAAACCGGTTCTCATCGGCATCTTATTCGCGGCAGGTTGGATTGTATTTAAGTTAATTTTTTTCTTATTCGCAACAGGAGAAATGCGATACAATATAATACCATCAGTGATGATTAATATATTGTTTTTATTGCTTGCTATTTTTTGCTCGTTATACTTTCAGAAAAGGTTCAATCGAAATGACACAAGTATTTTAACAGATATCAAAAACGCGATGTCCTCGGCGTTACCTTATACGATAATCGTATCAGTTTTTATTTATTTTTATTACGGTAGCGTTGATCCTGAATTTAATCGACATCAAATATCACAAGCCGAAAATCATATCGAAGCGCAATTAAATGATGAAGAACTTCTTAGAAAATTAAAACAATCTAACGAGAACTTTAAATTCATGCAGAAAGAGGAGATAAAAATTCAAATGATGCAAGGACCCATTTCTAACTATGCGCCAGGCCCCACCATGAGTCTATCCCTACTTGCCATGCTCTTATTAAGCACAACATATAGTATTTTTGTTACCCTCATCATGAGAAAATTTATTTTTCAGGGGCATTCGGACAACTCCGCACCTAGCGCTTCATAATCAATTCTATCAAAATTACCTGAAGACATCATAAGTAAAACTGAATTTTCACTTTTCAAGTGTTTCACAAATCGCAAAACTTCCTCAGTCGTATTTACCACAATTATATTTCCACCAAATGCGCGCTGAACCTCTTCTTTTTTCAATGGTTCAAGTTTTTTATGTAAAACGACTTCTGGACTATAATATACCAAGGCGTGATCAGCAGATTCCATGCAACCTTTGTATAATGGAAGGAAATCTTTTCGCAAAGATGAAAAAGTATGTAATTCCATACAAGCGATAAGCTTTCGATTTCCGAATTGTTCTTTTACAGCTTGCGTAGTCGCATTTAGCTTTGAAGGGGAGTGCGCAAAATCCTTAAACATTACAAATGATTCATTTTCAACGACCTTCTGTAATCTTTTCCCCGCTCCTGTAAAATCAGACATTGATGATAAAAAAATATCATTATCAATGCCTAAATGTTCCGCAAGATGCATAGCGCCCATCATATTCTGAAGATTGTGGCTTCCAAATATTTCTAATGGATACCTTTTCTGGTTAAGCACAACAATTGTTCCATCTTGATTGACCTCAAATTGCGGTATACCGTATGGTTGAAGATTTAATTCTCCATTGTATTTTACTGCTAAATTCGCTACCTCATCGTCCTCATTATTGTATACTAGGCTTCCATTCCTCTCTATTACAGAACAAAAAATATCAAATTGTTCAACATAATTTTCAAAAGTTGGAAAAACATTTATATGGTCCCATGCAATGCCACTAATCAGTGCAACATGAGGTTTATATAAATGAAATTTTGGCCTTCTATCAATGGGAGAGCTTAAGTATTCATCGCCTTCCAAAATCATAGTTTCCGATTCTTCAGACAGTTTAACCATACAATCATAACCATCGAGCTGAGCACCGACCATATAATCAACATTTAGTTGCCGTTTTTTACAAACATGTAATAACATTGAAGTAATCGTCGTTTTTCCATGACTTCCTCCAATGACAATTCGTTTTTTATCTTTACTCTGCTCATAGAGATACTCGGGATAAGAGTAAATCGGAATCGACTTTTCTTTTGCAGCCAACAATTCTGGGTTATCCTCCCGCGCATGCATTCCGAGAATAACAGCATCTATAGTATCATCAATAACATTTGGATTCCACCCTATGGTTGCAGGTAGTATCCCTTGTTGTTCCAAACGTGATTTTGAAGGCTCAAAAATCTCATCATCTGAACCTGAAACAGTTATTCCTTTTCGGCTCAATGCAATTGCTAAATTGTGCATTGCACTCCCTCCTATCGCTATAAAATGTACTTTCATTTCGGCTACTCTTTAGACCAAAGTAGACATCAAATCACTACCAAAAACAGAGTAATCTGTAGAGTTACTGACACGTGTTTATGAATTAGTGTCTTTTTGGCTCAGTAACAAACTCGGCGAGCAATAACTTTCATACTTACCTTCCTTTGAATAAATGAGATAAACCTCAATTCCCATATTTTTATGCTTGTCAAGAAATAGTTTTGCCGCATCGATGCCGACAACCATGAAATAAGTTGCTAAGGCATCCGAAATTGCACAGGACGGGCTAAAAACAGTTGCTGACAACAAGTTATGTCTATTTTGAGTTCCTGTCTTTGGATTTATTGTATGGGCATATAATTGTCCATCCTCTTCAAAGAATTTACGGTAGTTACCACTTGTAGCAATCGCACAATCCGTTATTGAAAAGACATTTTGAATGGACTGTGCATTGGTCGTATTATTTTCAATAGGCGCCTCAATACCAATATTCCATAGACGGTTACCCGCCTTCAATCCACATAATTTGATTTCTCCGCCAAGCTCAACATAAATATTTCGATGCCCGTTTAATTTTAAAAAATCGACGAGTAAGTCAACAGAGTAACCCTGGGCAATGGCGTTAAAATCCAATTCAAAACCTGCTGTCTTTTTTTCAATTTTCATTAAACTATCCATTTCAAAGGTCATAAAATGCAAGTCCCGGGTATATCCTATGTATTGAAGTACAGAATCTATTTGAACCTGCTTTGGTCTGTTTTGGGCAGCGGTTCCTATCCCCCACAAATCAACAATTGGTTTGATGGATGGATCAAAAAAACCCTCACTCCATCGAAAAACAGAATCACTTAGCTTCAACATTTGAATAAAAAGATCATCGGCTCCAAGCAAGGTATCTTTAAAGGATTCTTGATTAAATCGAGATATGAGTGAGCTAGTCTTGTAGGTAGATAGCTTCTCATCGAAAGCAAATAGTAGCGAATCAATTTGAAATTTAGAAATGTGAAGATTAGAATCAACCACCTGAATGGTGTAGGTAGTCCCCTGTGCATTTCCTTCAATTTTAAAAGCTTGTATTTCAGCACTTTTAATATCTCTACTACAACTAAAAATAAACGTAGAAAAAATACTAATGATAAAGAAACTACTCCTGAATAACATCCGTTCCTGAAGACTCATTAAACCAAACATGTTCCGAAACTGAGGCATTATTTCTGGTATAAAATGCTTTTCCACTTTGATCTGTTGTTTGTTCATAAACGACGCCGTATCCATTAATGTCAACAACGACACGTTGAATGGTCACTGAGGTTACATCACCCTGGGCATTTGTTCGTTTAAATACACGTTGCGTCATTTTATTATTTGGGAATAAAATGCCATTTTCATCTTTCAGAAAATTGGGTTGCGTCTGAAAATTAGGCTTCGAAGAGTTGAGGCTTTGCAGCGCACGAGCCCTGTCCTCACCACCGATTTTCGCCAAAGAATCTCTCAGCTGAACTTCGAATTCGTTATTCAATAATTGTTTCTTACTCGCATTCAGTCTATCATCGTTGTCCATTTCATTCTGACGATTGATCATGATTCTTTCATTATCCATCTTATTTTGTCTCTCTGCAAACGATTCACCGCGTTCAAGCTGATTCAAGCGATCCATGCTCAATAAATATTCCCGCTCGGTTCTCCATTCTTCTATTATTAAGGCAGATTGTTCTTGTTTTTCCTTCGATTTTACAGCCTTCTCTCGCACTGCCGCATCTAATTCTTGTTGTATAGATTGCTGCCCCGCTTGTAAATCGATATTCAAAGAATTCACCTGCTTTTGGTTGATCTCAACTGCATTCATGAATGTTTGCATCGCTGCCGACGAGGCCTCATTTCTCACACTCGCATTTGTTTTTGCGAAAAACACTTCGTAATCAATTTCATTTTTAGCATCCTGAATACCCTTTAATGGATCGTTCTTTTTCCTGCGAATCGTAGCCGATAAATCATTGAATGCTTCAAAATCAGAGCCTTCATGAAGCTCCCCTGGGGCCTCGACAATTCTTCCGGAGTTGGAAGTAACTTGTGTTGCGGATTTTGAATTTGAAATGAAATCAGAACCACCAGACCAGCTCGACAAAGAATCCTTCATTTGTTTTAAATCATCTTCGGGGATAATTCGGTAATTAACATTTGCAATATTGTATGCCTTTTTCATTTCTAGAAGGGCACCCTGCTTATCTGAATTAAACTTTGAAATCGCTCTGTCTTTAAGTTGGTACATCTCTTCAAGACTTTTGATTTGCTTCTTAAGGGCAACTACTTTAGGATCCTTTGACCGCGCCTTCATAGGTTCAGAATCTAGAATCCGAGTTGCAAGCTCATAAAAATCTGGACCCTTCAAAACATTACTATAGGCTTTTTCTATTTGCTTGCGAAAACCCGAAGCCTCAGAAGATTTCTTACCAGATATTTCGGCAATTCCATTTTCTACCTGTTGCGCATAGGTATTTATAATCTGTTGACTAGATAATTTCTTTATCAATGATTCTGCCTTGCGATAATTCGCTAAACCAGCATTCAATGAGTCTTTTTCATATTGCGCCTGTGCCCGCTCAATGTATTTTTCAATTGAAGAAGAAAACCTAAAATCCTCCGACTCTTTTCTTATTGCTTTTATTTCTAACTGAATTTTAGTCCGCTGACTAGGATCCAAAATTTGAATCTTTTTTAATCTCGCAACACTTTCTTGAAATGCCTTCTCTTCGCGTAACGAGTCAGCCTCATTTCTGAGTGCGATTAATTCATTATTATTTTCTAACTGCTCCCTATTTTTCGCTCTTGACTCCTCAATCTTCCCGAGACGATACTTGACCTGATTATCATCAATAATATCAAGTGCACTTTTGTAATTTTCTTCGGCCTCCTCAAGGTTACTTTTTGCAAATGCAAGATCCCCCTTCTTTTTGAACTCCTCAAATCGTTCGCGTTCCTCCCTATCTTTTTTGATTTTTTCAATGAGTAATACTAGCTCATCTTTTTTCGATTGTAATGCCGCATTGTCCGGTTCATATACGAGAATCGAGTCAATTTGGCTTACAGCATCTTCGTAAACATTATTTTTAAGGGATGACGCGAGCATTTTTTTAAACTTTTCTGCACTCGACCCCTCGGCGGCTAAAGCATAGGCCTTTACTACTTCATCCTCAATGTCCTTTTTATACTTTTCCTCAGGTACAGCAATATTTCTTGAAGGATCCCAACTAAACTTCTCCGCGTATGTATTTTTCGCGAAGTTTAAGTCAGCACCGTCACGAATCTCAAAAAGCTCGATGACCAACTCTTCCATCGCTTGAAGAATTCCATTCGGGTTTTTAATTTTTAATTCTTGAAAATCGAGTAGCACCTTTTTGGTGATATATCCGGGTTTAGAAACCATCAGCTCAAAGGGAACACTTGTATTTATCGAACCACTTATGAAATAAAATCCCTTTGAATCAGAGAGAGATTTAGAAACCATTCCTCCATTCTGAAACATGTACATGGATGCACCATAAATCTTTTCTTTAGAGGTGAAATTGTTAATGTATCCTTCCAGTGAAATCTCTAAATTCTTTTGCGCATTGATACTAAATGAAAAAAGAAGCATCAAAATAAAAATAACCTTAGTCATAGAATACTGAGTTGTTTGGTGCTCAATAAACGTAAAAAACTATTTTTGTTGCACCAATACAAAAATGCGCAAAAAAGACGAATAAAAAAATGCTTAGAATTGAGGATTTGAGCTTTTGGGAAAAATCAGTCTACTTTGAGAATATAGATTTTCTTATTGTTGGTTCTGGTATTGTTGGAATGAGTACTGCTCTTTTTTTAAGGAAGAAATATCGTGATGCGAGCATTGTTATCATTGAAAGAGGCTATCTACCCACAGGGGCTAGCTCAAAGAATGCAGGCTTCACATGCTTTGGAAGTCCAACAGAACTTTATGATGACCTCAAAAACATGAATGAAAGCGAGGTTTGGGAAACATTCGCCAATCGTTACAATGGATTGAAATGCCTTTTTGAACTAATACCACCAAATTCAATCAATTATGTTTCTTGCAAGTCTTGGGATTTAATAGAATCAGGTGTGAAAAATGAAATCAATCAAGAATTTATTGATTACATCAACAAAAAAGCAAAAGAAATTACCCAAATTGATGATGTTTACTTTGAAGACAAAATAGCAACAAAACGTTTCGGATTTGATCATATTCAAACCGCGTATTGCAATCAGCTCGAAGGAGCAATAAATACTGGAATGCTTCTAAAGGAGATGCACAAGAAAACAATTGACGCAAATATCCAGGTACTCTTCGGAGTCGAGGCATTGTCAATGAGTTCAAATGCTCAGGGTGTGATTTTGCAAACGAGTCAGGGTCCAATCGACACGTCAAATTGTATCATCGCAACAAATGGCTTTGCTAAAAAATGGATTGAAGATGATATCAATCCAGCGAGAGCACAAGTAATTGTTACAAACGAAATAAAAAACCTCAAAGTCAACGGCACTTTTCATTTTCAGAAAGGATACTACTATTTTAGAAATATTGGAAACCGCATATTACTTGGAGGTGGTCGAAACCTAGATTTTAAAGGAGAAACTACAGAATCCTTTGAAACTACCCCTAAAATTCAACAGAAATTAGAAGAGTTGATGCGTTCTACGATTATACCAAACCAAGAATTTAGTATTGATTATGCTTGGTCAGGTATTATGGGTGTTGGAGATGTAAAAAGCCCCATTTTAAAAATGTTAAACAAAAATACGGCTATAGGTGTTAGATTGGGAGGTATGGGAGTTGCTCTCGGCTCACAAGTCGGCAAATCTTTAGCCAGTTATTTTTAGCATGAAAAAAGAACAAAAAGACGCAAAAAAGTTTGTAAACCCTATCGACCCGGATAAGATATCTGAAAATCCGCACACCCTGGAATACGGACACCATAGTGGCAGTGCGCTCATTAAACCAGAAGACCAAGGTAAGCTTAAGAGTCGTGCTCTCAATGCAATGGACCATCAAACCGACATGCAACTTGGTCAAATCTATGAGCAAATGCAGCTACTCGCAGATCAGGCGAAAAGACTCAGTGAGCGCAAGAAAATTTCTGAACTTATTTACACAGCTGAGGCAAGATTCGAACCATTCATCAACCATACATATCATCTTTACAAAAGGGAAGACAGTAGCTTCCTGTTGTCGTTGATTGGTCCTAAACAATGGGGAAAATCTCGAAAAAATTTTGATTTTGTGGCAAGTGTAAAGCTGCTAGCCGATCACACCTGGGATATACTCGAAAAGAACGAAGGTTTTGAGTTTAACGCGTAAAGACCCAGTCCGTATCATCTGACAATCCCTCATCGTAAACGTATCCATCAATAGATGCCATTTTAAGATCTCCTAAGTCCTGAATGTTGTTTTGAATGATGTAACGCGCCATAGTACCTCTGGCCCTTTTGGCATACATCATGATAGTTTTAAGCTTACCATTCTTAAAATCCTTAAAGACTGGAGTTACCGTCACATTATTGATTGATTTGAAATTTAAAACTTTAGAATATTCGACAGAAGCAAGATTTATGATTACGTCATTTACATGAAGCTCAGAAATAAATGATTCTATAAGACCCTCCTTCCAAAATTCATATAAATTATTACTAGATGAATCTACCTTTAATCTTGTACCCATTTCAAGTCGGTAAGGCGAAATACCATCTAAGGGCTTTAAAACTCCGTATAATCCCGAAAGGATTCGGAGCGATTCTTGGGCCCTCATCCATTCAGATTTTGAAAATGATTCAGCATCTAAACCTTTATATACTTCACCAGTAAATGCCAAGGCTGGCTGGATAATATATGAGCTTTCAGCCAAAGGCTTCCAACTTTGATAGCGTGACCAATTCAAATCTGCCAACGCAGGTGATATAGACATTAGCGACGAAAGTTCTTTGGGTGAATACTTCCTCAAAAGCTGAACCAACTTTATTGTTTGTTTTTCAAAGATAGGTTCGGTAGGTTTACCATAAGAAATAGGTTCCTTGGATATAGATTTTGCTGGAGATAAAAGGATTTTGAACATTTGGGTAATTTATCAAGAACAAGATAATTAATTTCTGTCTGAACAGAAAAAGAATTACAGCTTTCCTGATTGAATTTTAATTCCACCAAATAATGTTCGAGGCTGCGCTGGTCCATAAACGAAATTACTGTCGCGATTCTTACCAATATCAAAATAATCCTGATAAGCATTTAGTATATTCTTTACACCCGCAAACCATTCTATAACCAATTTAGACTTTTTCACCTCTACGGAATAGCTTAACCTGAAACTCAAATTCGAAAATGACTCAACATTAACGATCTCATCTGTGATTTGATTAGGTGACCCAGCAAAATGTGGAACAAGCATTCTGCCAGTATAAACATAATTGAGATTCATACCAAAAAATTTATTCGGATTCAAAGTAAGTACAGCAAAACCATAATGATTGGGTGTACGAATAAATCTTTTGATCGGTGCAATTCCATCGATATATTCGACTGGATTTTGAAACTCATTCTTCTGAATGGTATAACCTGATTCAAATTGAACTTTTCTGTTATAATTGCTTCTAAGCTCAAAAGTCAGTCCCTCAACTGTGGCTCCTTGTCCATTTTGTTTTTCAAATAAAAGTCCGAAAGAATCAAACCCATTAGGTTGCAAAAAGAAAGCATCTTTTAGACTTGTATGAAAAGCCTCTAAAGTGAAACCCATGATGAATTTATCAAATGGTTTGTCATAATTTATAGAAGCACTCCAGCTTTCGGAACGTTCCTCAGCAAGATTAGGTGAAAGCGTTACACGAGATATACCGCCTCCCGCAAAAGCAATATGAAGATCTGTATCGAAAGCCTGGGGAGCTCTAAATCCTGTCCCATAGCTCAACCTGAACTGAGTATTTGTTTTGAGCTTATAAAGTAATGAAACGCGGGGGCTCCAAATGAACTTGTCGACTAAATTATGGGCATCAACTCTGAATCCAGATAGCAGATTTAAATTTGGTAGTAATGCCCAATCACTTTGCAAAAATATTCCGAAATCCTGCGTACTTTGATCTATATCGTAGTTGTAAGCTGGTATTTCATCATCGACTGAATCATATAAATATTCAGAACCAAAAGTTAAAACATTCGTTCCTGGAAGTATAAAATCGAGAAGTTTATGGTTAAATTGCAAACCTATATTACTCGTAGAAACTGCTGATAGTCCATAAGGAGGATTGGATAAATGAACCTCAACCTCCGAGGAGTCATCAGGAAAAATACCAGTGTAGTGATCTCGTCTTGTATGCTGATAAGCAAGATAAGCAATAAATGAAGAAAGATTATTATTAAAGTTAATTTGATAGTCAGTGCTTGCCATCCAAACATTGTGAGTGCGTTCTTCGGCCTGACCTCTGTAATGAGTCTCTATATCTTGCCTCATTTCGCCTCCATAACGATATTCATTTAGATTACTCACACTAAGCTCAAGCTTGTGATTTTTTTTCGGCAAATAAAATGAGGTTATCCCAAAAGAATTGTTATTCAGTTCTGGTAGCTCAGAATATTCATCTTCATTGTGATCATATAGTTCTCTTCTTCGTCCATTCAAAAACAAGGAAATTCCAGCATCACGTTCTTTCGATACTACGGTAAAATTTCCGTTAACTATATGGTCTGAGCTCAATCCATTGATATTCTGATAGGCATAATTAACATCAAAACTATTCTTGCGAGGAAGTCTAGTAAGCACATTAACAGTACCTCCTATGGCACTTGAACCGTACAATGAAGAACCTCCGCCACGTACAACCTCAATACGCTCAATCATATTCACGGGCAACTGTTCAAGGCCATACAAACCTGTCAATGGACTAAAAATAGGACGCCCATTGATGAGAATTTGACTATATCCACCTGCCAGACCATTCATTCTAAGCTGGGTATAATTACAGGTCTGACAATCTGTTTCAACACGCAATCCTGGCTGAAAACGAAGGCCTTCTGCTACATTACAGGATTGAAGCACTTGAAGATTTTCACCACTAAGTACATTCACAATTACATTTGAATTCGTTTTTCTCTTGTATGTTTTAGTTCCCGTGACCACAATATCGTCAAGCTCCATAATGGGTCGACTTAATTTAAAATTACGGTTAACATTGGTCATGATTTGAGATACCTCAATGGTATCAGTAACCGATTCATAACCAATGTAAGATATCTTTATTACATAATTACCGAAGGGTAAATCATCAAATTCAAACCTCCCGTTTGAATTGGATAAAGCATTCTTTTTTACAGGAGAAATAGACACCTTAGAAAATTCTATGGCACCATCGTCGTTATAGACATAGCCCGTAATTTTTCCCTGTGAATGAACTAAAGAAAAACTAAAAATAGCCAATATTGGTAAAGCTATATTCAGGAAAAATAATTTGTAAAAATGCCGCATATTTCAAAAAGTTAGACAAATCTAACAATTTTATTAGTATTATAAAAATTGAACTATATTTATATTCGTATATTTAATAATTATGGCAACAATCGTAATTGAAAATTATTTAAAAGCGCTCTATGCACTTAGCCAAAATAATGGGGTAGTTTCATTAACTGATCTGAGTAAAGAACTAGAGGTTAGCCTACCAACGATCAATAACATGGTCAAAAAGCTACAAGAAAAAGGTTGGATCGATTATCAGAAATACAAACCAATCAAACTTACGAAAGCCGGCAGACTAAGGGCAGCCTCCGTAATCAGAAAGCACAGGCTTACTGAAATGTTCCTAGTAAAAATAATGGGTTTTGGTTGGGAGGAAGTGCATGATATTGCTGAACAAATTGAACATATAAAGTCCGATATATATTTTGAAAGAATGGATGAACTTCTTGGTTTTCCTACCACAGACCCTCATGGCTCACCTATTCCAAACAAAAGTGGTGTAATTATTAAGCACAATTATAAACCTCTGACAGAAATAGGACAAAATACTCAAGTCATCATCGCTGCGCTCAAGGATAGTTCTTTCGAGCTCCTAAATTATCTCAATAAAAAGAACATCAAACTTGGCGACCTTATACGTGTAAATTATATAGAGCCTTTCGACCTTAGCTTCAGTATTTTACTCCCAGATTCCCGAGAAATCATAATGACCAATCCAGTGTGTCAATCGCTACTAGTCATTGAAAAACCAGATAAATGAAATACAAAAGCTCCCTCACGAAATGAGAGAGCTCACTATTTTGTGGATTCTCTATTTATTTAACTTAATTTTCTTCGTTAAGTCAACTAGCAATGGGGTTGCGACGAACATTGAGGAGTAGGTTCCGACAAGGATACCTAAAATCAAAGCGAAAATAAAACCTTTAATTGCAGCACCACCAAAAAAGAATATGATTAACAAAACGACAAGTGTCGTCATCGATGTATTTATTGTTCTCGATAAGGTTGAGTTCAATGCTCCGTTTATTTCGGATTTAAAATCTGCTTCTTGTTTCCAAGAAAGATCCTCTCTAATTCTGTCGAATACAACAACCGTATCATTGATTGAATACCCAATTACAGTAAGAATAGCAGCGACAAAGGCTTGATCTAATTCCATATTGAAGGGAAGCATATCCCCAAGCAATGAGAATAAGCCAAGAACGATAATGACATCATGGAACAATGCGAAAATTGCACTAGCGGAGTATTGCCATTTTCCAAATCGCATGAAAATGTAGGCAAAAATAATAACCAATGAAAGGATGATCGAAATACGAGAGGAATCTCCTAATTCCTCAGAAACTGTATTGGAAACAAACCTTGATTCAGGCTCTATAAAATAGGTGCCCAGCTCAACCTTACAGTTTTCCATTGCCTCGGAAAGCTTAGCTCTCACATCATTTTCAGCGTTCTCTTTTTTTAATAAATAGTTGGTCGTAATCTCTACATTATATGAACTAGACTTGGTTTTTACATCTACAGACGACTCAGGCATGGTCACTGAAAGCTGTTTCTTTATGAACTCAGATTTATTTTCAGCTGACTTTTCAAATTTCACAGAATATGTTCGACCCCCTGAAAATTCAACTGATCTTGAAATTCCTTTTGAAAACAACAGAACTAGAGATCCGATAACCATTATTGTAGAAAGGACATAAGCCATTTTTCTTTTGTCAAGGAAGTTGAAATTTAACCCCTTGAATGCATTTTTTGTCAATTTGGTATCGAACTCTATTATTTTTCCCTTTCCGAGCCTCCATTCAAAAATCAATCTTGATATGATCAAAGCAGCAAAGACAGAAGAGAAAATACCAATAATCAAGGTAGTTGCGAAAGACTCGATTGGTCCAGTTCCAAATACCTTCAGTACAATTGCTGTCAGAAGAGTGGTTACGTTTGCGTCTATAATGGACGACAGTGCTTTTTGAAAACCGGTTTCTACAGCACTCGATAAATCTTTACCATTTGCTTGTTCCTCTCGAATTCGTTCAAATATTAAAACATTTGCATCGACAGCCATACCAATTGTCAAAACAATACCCGCAATACCTGCCAAAGTTAAAACAGCCCCAAACGAAGCCAATGAACCGAAAATGAAAACTACATTGGCTAAAAGAGCGATGTCAGCAACAAGTCCTGATTTACCATAATAGAAGACCATGTAAAGTAGTACAACACAAAAAGCGATACCAAATGATACAAGACCCGCTCGAGTGTTTTCCTTACCAATAGTTGGGCCGACTTTTGTTTTCTCCTTAATCACTAATGGTGCAGGCAATGCTCCACCATTCAATAATCCCGCTAAATCATTTGCCTCATCAAAAGTAAAGCTTCCTGAAATCTGTGTGTTTCCCTGATTGATAGCACCTCTTACCTGGGGGGCACTATATACTACATTGTCCATGGTGATGGCTACCAATCGATTGATATTCTCAGACGTCATTCGGCTCCATTGCTCCATACCCTCGTCATTCATAGAAAGATCTACTGTTATATCCCCAGCAACCTGATCATAGCCTTGGCTAGCTCTTGCAATATGGCTTCCATTTACGCGTGCTTTTCCATTTTCAGGAATACGGCAGGCGTACAAATACCATCCTTTATTTGTTTTATTAATGTCTGTGTATTCTCTTTCGGCACCCCACATAAATCGAAGTTGACTATCAAATTGCGCAGCAATATCCGATCTACTCAAAAATGCGGTAACTGTTGACTTGTCCGCATCGTTTTTTGCATATCCGATAGAATATCCGCCTGTACCCTGCATTAACGAAGCTAAGCCATTTGCTTGCTCCTCAACCTCATCATCAAAAGAAATCTCTTTTGTTGAGTCTAGTTCGATGCCTTCCTCCTGGAGGGAGAGACGATTTGCTTCACTCCAATTCGTTTGAATTTGATCAAAAGAATAAGTTTCAAAGAACTCTAGATTTGCCGTGGACTGTAATTTCTCTGCAACTGTTCGCTCGTCTTGGACACCAGGAAGTTCTATGTACAAACGGTTATTTGCCTCATCTTTCTGAATATTTGGTTGCGCCACACCAAATTGATTGATTCTTTTGTTCATTACATTTTCAATACCATTCATCGCCTCACTGATTCGTCTTCGCAATGAAGCTTCAACATCTGCGTCTGGAGTGGTGATTTCAATACCTTCCCCGTAGAAAATAGCGTTGAGCTTCATTCCATCGTTGTAGGAACTGTAGGCTTGGAAAAATAGCGTTAAAAAATCAGCAGATGGGTCATCACTTATTTTCTGTAACGACTGCTCAAAGGGCTTTTTGAATGATACATCATTTTGATTTTTAACTTGAGATTTTAAAAAGTCTGGTACTGAAATTTCTAAGGTAACACTCATTCCCCCTACTAGGTCCAGACCAAAAGCCAAAGAGCGTTTTTTAACTTCAGCAAATGTAGAACCTAGGACAGGGTAAACAGTCTTTTCTGCTTTGCTTCGCAGGATTTGATTGACAAGAATACCCTTCGCAATTTCATTAGACTCAGGTTGATTAAAGTCAATAAGATCGTTGTTGGTTCCAACTACCCCTTTTCCGTCATTAGAAGCCATTGCTTCCTTTTTAATTTTTGCGATTGTTTGATCAGCGCGAATACCTGCATCACTTTCAACGTCATTGGCGACCCAAGTGAAAGACAATTGATACAAACAAACGGCCGTCAATAAAATGGTTAGAAACCAAAAGAATCCTTTAATGCGCATTTAATTTTAGATTAATGTTTTAATAAGCGTGCAAATATAGAATTTACATTAGTCATATTCAAATAAAAACCTACTTAAAATACTAAAAACGTGAATGTTTAAAGGACTTTCACTTTTTACATTTCTCAGAAGAAATAAAGTGTAAAAAATCATCTGCAAAACGCGACCATTGATCTAACTTCGAATCATTTTTAAGATGCAGCTCCTCCTTTACAACCTGTAGTTTACCACCAGAAAAAACACTTTGAATCTTATCGGAAAGTGATTTAGGGTTCAGTTCGTCAAGGGTGAAACCATTTTTACCATCGGTGATTGACTCGTGAAGACCTCCATTTTTCGAGACTAAAACCGGTACCTCGAAGGAGGTAGCAATGGCCTGAATACCACTCTGAGTTCCGGATTTATAGGGTAGAACGCAGCAATCCGCGGCACTAAAGTAATTTGACACGTTTGCATCTGCAATGAAATGATCATGCAGTATGACTTTGCCTTTTTTAATTGCTTTTAAAGCATTTAAGTATTTTTTCTTATCTCCATAAATTTCCCCTGCAATCAATAACACATATCTTTCGTCAAGAAAATTCATTGCGTCGATAAGAATGTCCAAACCCTTATAATCTCGAATCAGACCAAAAAACAAAAGTACTTTAGCATCTTTTTCGATCCTAAAATATTCTCTTGCATGCTTAAAATCCTTTCTCGTACCAAATTGGGCATATGTTGGATGAGGAATAACTTTTGAAATAGCATCGGGTCGGTATGATAAAAGATCCTTATTTACTTTCTCTGAAAGAACCACAAAGGCATCAAAATTCTTTAAAAAAACCTTATTCAGGAATCGATCAAAGAATCGTTCCTCATGCGGAGTAAGGTTATGAATCAGCGCAACCTTAAATACTGAATTTGACAATCGACGAGCCAAAAACGCATACATAGGGGCGAAAAATGGCATCCAGTAATTCACAACAAAAACATCGGGTTTTGAGCCCTTTAACTTTCTCACTGCCGTTAGGTATGTGAGGGGATTGTAGCTGGTCACAATTCTCGGAAAGGAAGCCTCTTGGTTCTCAGAAAACTGGCTTTCACCTGGGAATAAAAAATTCGGGTACTGCTTTTTGAAGGTAAAAGCTTCTACTAATGATTTACCGTTTAGTGCTTTGACCAAAAAATGACTAAAACTGGATATTCCACCACGGAACGGAGGAAGGGCAGATAAAAAAGCAATCTTTATTTGTGTAATTTTACTCGACTCCAAAACCTATACATTTAAAGAATAGCTCACTTCCAGATTGGATATTCAGGGTATCAAAATTTAAAATATTTAAATCCTTATAGTACTTGTTGACCAACCCTACTTTGTTCGCATATTGCTCGTATTTTCTGCGAAATGAGACAAGGTTCAGAACCTCTTCTTGCTCTACAGTCAGAACACTATCAAATTCAATATTCTGTATGGGTAAATTTTCATGAATTCCATCGTAAAAACAAAGTATTGCATCATCGGTATTATACGCATTTCGATCCCATGAAGAAGAATTCAAAGGAGGGATTATTAGCCAGACTTTGCGTTTGTTCTCTTCAATGACTTCTACCCTATTTTCATTAATCAACGTTGTCCAAACATCCGTTGTAAGCCATGGCTCAGAAAGCTCATTTCTTTTTTTTCGAAAAAACTTATTCACCAAGCGCCCGGAATTATCTGTAATGGTATCTCCGATGACTGTCCTTAAATAATAGACTGAGGTATCGTTTATTATTTCAGCATTAATATCATGCTTTATATCCACAACTTCATAATCAACATAGGTGCCAAAATCCATTGGAAAATAAGATTCATAGGTATTCAAATCTACATTACTGTTTTCCTTACCACATGAAACAAGTAGCATCAAAACCAATACAAGAGAAAAGAATTTTAACATGTCATATTAAATTTACAAAATCTAATCGTTAGGTTCTAAACCTTTGCGCCGTAAACTTTCAAGAACAGACTTTGTCCTCTTATCATTTAAACGTTCACCATTTTGATACAGTGCACGATCTATTAAATCCCCCTCGGTATCGTAAAACTCTGCCCAACCATGCAATTTCCCTCTTTTATATCGAGACAATGAGCTTAGATAACCATCACCGCTGTAGCTTTTCCAAATACCATCCTTGACATTCATTTTATACTGTCCTTCCTCTTTTAACTTTCCGGAAGAGAAAAAGGAATAAAAAGGACCCTCCTTGATACTATCTCTGTAAAACGTTTCCGACAATATTTTGAGTTCTCCTCTCTCCAATTGGTTTCTCAAATAAAAAACAACTCTTTTTCCGTGTAATTTCCCTTTCTTAAAATTTTCGGCAGACAAGGTAAGTCCCGATCTATCATAATTTAACCATAATGAATCTCTTAATTGATCTAAGTAAAAACCTTCACACATGACCTCTTTATTTTTAAAATAAAACGTCACGAATGCTGCTCTTTGGTTCACATGTTCGATAATAGATCTCACCTCACCTGACGGATAGTAATAGCGAAATTGGCCCACAGGGACATCCCCAATGAATTTTCCCTCATATTGGATTTGCTTGGTACCCTTCCAATTCTTTGTCCAAATACCCTGTTTTCGTCCAAGAGAATCTAATTGATTGACTTGGGCATAGCTGCAAAAAGTCAACACCAAAACACATACATGAAATAGATTTCTCATTGTATTAAACTATTAAGCGCCTCTAATGAGCCTACTTTAAGATCAGGAGCAGAATAACATTGCTCCGGTGATATTACTAGAACAGTTTTCATGCCAAGCGCCTTTCCAAATTCAATATCGGAATCCGTATCACCTACCATAATTGACTTTGAAAAATCAATTCTTGGAAAATTCTTCTTGGCTTCCAATCCCATCGTTACATTTGGTTTTCTCCTCCTTGATTTTTCGTTATTCAGCTCAGGAGCCACATAAACCTCATCAATATTTGCTCCATATTTCAGGAACTCGTCAACCATCCATTGGTGCATTTCCTGAATAGCCTCCTCGGAAACCAATCCTTTTCCTATACACTGCTGGTTGGTCACAACAAAAACATTGGAAAAATGACTGAATAGCTTGGCGCTAGTTTCAAGGACACCACTTTTAAAAACAAAATCCTTTTTACTCATCACATATGCCCCGAATAGTCGTTCATTGATAACCCCGTCTCTATCGATAAAAAGGGTCCAAGAGGCGTCAATTTTACGCAAGAAATCACTGGGAACCATCGCCAATTTCTTTCTCGATTAGATAGACATTCCGGCTTGATGAGTTTCGACCTATTAGTTCGGAAATAAAACCGGTCATAAAAAACTGAACACCAATAACCATAGAAATTAAAGCAACGTAAAACTCGCTTCGGTCTGCGAGGAGCTTGGCATTTTGATGGATAAATAATTTGTCAATACCTAAATAAAATATTAATGTAAACCCAATCAGAAACATTAAAGAACCAAGTGCACCAAAAAAATGCATTGGTTTTTTCCCAAACTTGCCCATAAATGCCACTGTAATTAGGTCTAATGGGCCGTTTAAAAATCGATTCAAACCAAATTTGGTCACCCCAAATTTTCGAGCTTGATGTTGAACTACCTTCTCGCCTATTTTCGTGAATCCGGCATATTTTGCCAGAGCAGGAACATATCGGTGCATGTCACCATACAGCTCAATACTTTTAACAACAGCTCCTTTATAGGCCTTTAGACCACAATTAAAGTCATGTAAATAAATGCCTGTTATCCTTCTAGCTGCCCAATTATAAAGCTTGGTTGGTATCGTTTTAGATAAAGGATCATGTCTTTTTTTCTTCCACCCTGAAACAAGGTCGAAATCCTGATGAATAATCATTTCATAGAGCTCAGGTATTTCCTCGGGAGAATCCTGAAGATCGGCATCCATGGTTATCACAACATCACCTTTACTTGACTCAAATCCCTTTTGCAACGCCGCTGACTTTCCGTAATTGCGTTGAAATTTAATTCCACGGACTACATTGTTTTCAGCAACCAAAGTCTCTATAATCTTCCATGATTCATCCTTGCTACCATCATCTACAAGTAAAACTTCGTAGGAGAATTTTGTATCTAGCACTTTTTTGATCCAATCAATAAGGTGCGGAAGAGATTCCTCTTCATTAAAAAGAGGGACAACAATAGAAATTTGCTTTGACATATAGGGTCAAATTTAATATTTTCTTTTGCACTAAGTTAATATAAAATGTTGCTTAAAGCTTGAGGATTTTCTTTTGATTTCCTTCAATTGAAATTATGTACAAACCGGGATCTAAAGAATTTATATCGACCTTTTGACTGATGCTTTTCACCACCCCCTTTTGCACCTCATTGCCGTTTGAGGATTGAATTCGGTATTCAGAACCGAACTCCGCCCCTAATATCGTAAATTCACCAATCGTTGGATTTGGTTGAATTGAAAAGTCTTTTTCTAAGCCGAACCCATTCAAGGCACTTAGCTCCTCAACTCTAAATAAATCGACTGCTGCTTCTGTAATATTGGGGTTTCCAGGCAAATCGGAAACAAGAAAAGAAATGGTAATATTTGAAACATCCAAACCGCTCAAAAGCAACGAGTAAAAACTCCATGACATCTCATCGTTCTGCGGAGGAACAGAGTCAATGAGTTGAATGTTTCCATCACTCACAATAATTTTCAGTGTGTCATCAATTTCACCGGGGCCGTGATAACAATAAAAGTCCATGTAAAATGTCAATACAGGATTTAAATAATCTGATAAATCCATGACCGGTGAACTCAGCAGCGTTTGACCATTATCGACATCGTCAAAATCTGGATCTACATTCAAGTCATTCCCGGTAATATATGCCATACTACCGCAATCTCCCTCAAAATCACCGGACATGACCGTATTATCAGTAGCATTAGGCATTCCTCGTTCCCAAGCACCTGTCTCGGCACCACCGGAAACCGTCCAACCAAAATCAAAAGTAAAGTCATCATAAAACCCATCCTGCAAAATAATAGTAATAGAGGATGTTTCCTCATTAATCTGTAAGTCAGAGCATTGCGTTATATACCCCCATTTTCCAACCTGCAAATTATGTACCTCTTCATAATAAAGCGAAAAAACTTCTTGACCAAGCCCATTGCTCTCACCGTCGTAGGTAATTAAGGGATGGACTAATTTAATTTTTGCATTTTGGATTGGATTGCCAAAGGCATCTTCAACATTCACAGTAAATGAAAACGGCTCTATGGGGTTTAGAATCACATCCTGCACCGTAATATTACCTTGGCTTATTTCAGTAGGAATTGTTTGGCTCTCATAGCCCACCTTGGAATAGCTCACATCATAGGTGCCTGATGCTGGCATTCCTGTGGCATAAAAACCAACACTACTCGAAAGGTTTTCTTGATCATTTCCCATGATATCGACAGAAACATTACTTATCGGATTTCCATCATTTTGATTGGTAATTGTCCCCTCCAAATAAGACGCTCTTTGATAATCAGGTTGAAGAACATATAACCCTTCTGAACGATCTGAGGCCAAAATAATTCCTGAAGGCAAATAGGGATAGACACCCCAGCTACCATCAAAAGTTGGAGTCTGTCCCGGATATGTATCATAAGCAGCCACCTCTATTAAATTTTGAGGATGTTGTGCATCATGAATGGTAATTCCATCAACATAATAGCTAGTTACCAGGTAATCGTTTAAAACGAATGTATTGTGCGGAATCACATTTTGTCCTGGTGAGCTCTGTACCCTATCAAGTTCAGTAATATTATCCAAGTCCGTTATGTCGTATGCAGCGATAAAAGCATTAGGAAGCTCATCTGTTGTATATACAACCTCACGGTTATCAGATGGCCAAATATTATGTGTAAAGGAGTCAGGAGTTATTTTCGTTCCCAAAAGCTGTGGATTGGAGTGGTCAGAAACATCTACAATACTCAAAAATCCATCATTTACATGTGCTAGATATAAGGTGTCGCCGAAAGCAACACCATCATGAACATACCAATTGTCAAAAGCACCAACAAAAGAGGGATTCATAGGCGTTGCATTCACATCATATATCAATACTCCTCCTTCACCATAATTGGCCCCAAATACATACAAATAACCGGCATCATCGACATGACAATTATGGGCCGATTCCCAGAATAATCCTGATGCACCCGTGAATAAAGTGGACACAAGCACATTGCTCTCTGGTAATGGAGAAAGGTCAATAATTGTTAAGCCCTCCTCGGCCTCTGTACTTATGTATGCATAATCCCCAAAAACAGTTGGGTCCCTGTGTGTACTATTTTCTCCTGGAAGCCAAAAAACCTCGAACGGATTGGCGGGGTCACTTACGTTCATAATTGAGGTTCCATCCTCAGTTCCTACAATAGCATATTCATTTCCCTGTTCATCCACATAACCCCAAATATCGTTGAGGCCGGTATTATGGAGTGAGACGAAATCTGTTTGTGAAATAAAAGTCAAATTGGATTGACCAAATAAAAAGGATGAAGAAAATATTGAAGTATAAATGAAAAACTGCAAAAAAACTCGGGGTAACAACGAAATGAGATGAGACATGTAGCGTTTATAGTTTTGATTTATAAATAGAAAATAAGTGCAAGAACAAAGAGAACTATGATTACCAAATATTGCCAGATATCGGGGAAATATTTCCAAATTGTACTTTTCCAACTCATGAAGGGTAAAAATACGGAATTAAATATTACTGCTTATTTTTATAGGACATAGAAATGAAGCCATGAAATATAAAATCAATAACGCAGCGCAATATTCGGAACAATATCAAGAGGCTCTTGAAAGACCGAAGGAGTTTTGGAATAAAATTGCCCAAGAATTCAGCTGGTCTAAAAAATGGACGGAGGTATGTGAATTTGACATGTTCAATGCAGAATTTAGTTGGTTTAAAAATGCAAAAACCAACATTACTGAAAACTGTATCGATAGGCATCTGAAGGAAAAAGGAGCGCAAACAGCGCTTATTTTTGAACCAAACGCCACTACTGAAACAGCTGAACACATTTCATATAACGAACTTCATAAACGCGTCTGTAAAATGGCAAATGTCCTCTTGGCATTAGATGTCAAAAAAAGAGACCGCGTAGCGATATACCTACCTATGATTCCGGAGCTGGCCATTGTCGTACTTGCCTGCGCGAGAATAGGTGCCATTCATTCTGTAATTTTCGCAGGCTTTTCCTCAAGCGCATTGGCAGCAAGAATTAATGACGCAAGCTGTAAGCTTGTCGTAACAGCAGACGGCGGATTTCGTGGAAGTAAGACAATCGATCTGAAAAGCATTGTAGATGAAGCATTAAAAGATTGCCCCTGCGTTCAAAGTGTTATTGTTGCTGAACGTACAAAGACAGAGGTTGAGATGCATCCAACTAGAGACAACTACCTGAATGAGCTTTTGAAAAATGCTTCTGAAGTACACAAAGCCGAGCCTATGGATGCAGAGGATCCACTTTTTATTCTTTACACCTCGGGTTCGACAGGTAAACCCAAAGGAATGGTACATACAGTTGGAGGTTATATGGTATATACCGCTTATACCTTCAAGAACGTTTTTGCTTATGAGAAAGGTGATATTTATTGGTGTACAGCTGATATTGGCTGGATTACAGGGCATTCCTATATTCTCTATGGGCCTCTTTTAAATGGAGCTACTTCCATTCTTTTTGAGGGGGTTCCTACTTTTCCAAACCCTAGCCGATTCTGGGAAGTTATTGATAAATTTGGAGTAAATCAGTTTTATACGGCACCAACAGCCATCAGAGCACTGGCAAAGGAATCTCTCGAATATGTAGAAAAGTATAAGCTAAGCTCTTTAAAAGTTATTGGTAGCGTAGGTGAACCAATCAATGAAGAGGCGTGGCAATGGTATTACAATAATATTGGCAAAGGGAACTGTCCAATTGTTGATACCTGGTGGCAAACAGAGACGGGAGGTATATTAATTTCACCCATACCCCATGTATCCCCGCAAATCCCGACTTATGCGACAACTCCGCTTCCTGGGATACAACCTGTTCTCATGGATGACTCGGGATCAGAGATCAAGGATTCTGAGGGTGAAGGCAGACTTTGTATCAAACATCCCTGGCCTTCAATCGCAAGAACAATATGGGGAGACCACAAACGATATAAGGAAACCTATTTTAGCGCTTATCCAGGGTATTATTTCACTGGAGATGGCGCCTTACGGAATGATGAAGGGATGTACAGAATCACAGGGCGCGTTGATGATGTGATTATCGTTTCAGGCCATAACCTTGGGACCGCTCCTATTGAAGATGCGATCAATGAGCATAATGACATAGCAGAGTCAGCCATAGTCGGTTTTCCTCACGATATTAAAGGAAATGCACTCTATGGATTTGTGACAACGAAAGCTGATATCAACAATCCGGAGCGACTAAAAAAGGACATCAACTCCCTAATATCCGCGAAAATTGGTCCGATTGCAAAGTTGGATAAGATTCAATTTACTTCGGGCTTACCCAAGACAAGATCTGGTAAAATCATGCGCAGAATACTTAGAAAAATAGCAGAGGGAAACCTATCTGACTTTGGTGACATAAGTACTTTACTAAACCCAGAAGTGGTAGAACAAATAAAGAATGGGAGAGATGCGTAAAAATAACTTTCCAACTTTACTATGAAAAAGAAAGCTTATTTCTTTTTTGCAGCCCTTTGCACTTTACTTTCCTGCGGTGAATCCGAAGATCTGAAGACGCATAATACAGGTATCGAGCTTGTTGTCCTTGGAACCATACAAGATGCGGGATCACCTCAAATTGGATGCAAAAAAAAATGTTGCAAAGACTTACTGGCACGAAAAGTATCGGAAAGAATGGTTGTTGCACTAGGAGCCGTTGACCACGATACAAAGCAACAATATTTGTTTGAAGCCACTCCGGACTTTCCCTTCCAATTGCACCATTTACAAAAGGTATCTAATCATTCTAAATTGCCCAATGGTATTTTCATAACGCATGCACACATCGGACATTATACGGGACTTATGCATCTGGGGAAAGAGGCCATGAATAGCAAAGATGTCAAAGTTTATGTCATGAGTGAAATGAGAAAATTCTTAACACAAAATGGCCCTTGGAGTCAACTTGTAAGCAATTCTAATATTAACCTTGTAAGCCTCGAAGCATCAAAAGAAATCACACTAAATAAATCGCTCAGTGTTACTCCATTTCTCGTGCCACATAGGGATGAATTCTCTGAGACTGTTGGTTTTAAAATTAAAGGCAAAAACAAAACGGCCTTATTCATTCCCGACATTGACAAATGGAATAAATGGGAACAAAGCATCATGGAAGAAATCAAAAAAGTGGATTACGCGTTTATTGATGGGACTTTTTATAGCGGTGAAGAAATTGGACATCGAAACATTGCTGAAATCCCTCACCCGTTTATAGAGGAATCAATGAGCTTATTTAAGAAACTGTCCAAGGAGGAAAGAAATAAGATTTATTTTATTCACTACAACCATACGAACCCTGTCTTAGATATCGAAAATCTTGCGTGTAAAGAAATACAAGACAAAGGTTTTCGCCTCGCACGTAAAAACGATAGATTTATGCTTTAGGATAATAAAAACCTAAACTAGTACTTCACAAATTTAGTGGTAGAAGTTCCGTTCTCTGTATATACTTTAACTATATAGCTGCCTTTTTTAAAAGCAGAGACATCGGTAATATACTCCGCAAATGAATTCGTTGCATTCATGTCATCACTCAAAAGAACACGCCCTGAAAGATCTAGTATTTCAATATGCGCTGCGCCGTATATCTTACCCTCAATTTCAATCGTCAATTCATTGAGAACTGGATTTGGAAAAACTTTTATTTCGTTTAAAGCAGATGTTTCATCAAGGCCCAACTCAAATCCTACAGAAAAATCAAAGCGATGGTAAGACCCAAAGTCACCTGGAAAAATCTCAATGTAGCTCCCTCCTACTTTACGCAGTCTAAAAGCACCTGCTGTTTCACCTTCTACTTGCGATGAATACCAAAAAGAAAGTCCATCATCATCTCTGTCTGTTAAAACAATAGAGTAACAACCTGGCTCCAAATCAAATGTATCTTTATATTGGAAATTATTCTGCAACTGATCTCTTTCAAAAATCAAATTACCTGACCCGTCAAATAGTTCATAATAATTTTCGTTGGCCTTGTTGTTGGTTGTAAACCAAACGAAGAAAGGTCCATCTATACTTTCTGGAGCTTCAAACTTAGAGGTGTTTACACTATTCTGTTGATAATCATCATTACCGAATGCACCATTAACATTACGAACATAAGCCGTAAAGGTCATGTTTTGGTCAAGATCAGTCCACCAAGCATTCGAGCTCACAGGAATCTCAACAATTTCCTCTTCCATGAAGCCTAAATTTCCCGTCCACTCAAAGTTGATATTGTCACCGTAGGTAATCCAGCATTGTATCGTACATGAGGTCAATGGCTGAGCACCAGTATTTCTGAGCAAAACTCTAGGGTTTGAGCAGGTCGGATTCCATTTTCTGTAATATTCGTAATTGCTCGGGTTTAGTATTTCAACAATCGCCGCATCATTTTGGAAATTTGGTTCTGAGTAAGATATTAAATCATAGGCGGCACGATAATTTCCTCCTCCTTGACCTGGATCTATAGTGGGAACATTATTGATCACATAATCTAGTGCAACAGAATCTCCAGGCGCAACAAAAGGCGTAAGCTCAAATTCATATTCTTTGACCTTATCCCCTGGGCACCAACCTTCCCTTGCATATGGCCAAGTACCGCCCTGGCCTGTAAGTGGATTATTTCCACAATCTTCTTCTTCATAAATATCCCATTCAAATCGGGTAACACCGTCTACTTTAATGCTGTGATCATTCGATACCCACTCACAACATGCTGCATTTCCAACCTGACCGTGACCCGACATTCTTGTTTTTATTTTAAACCCCGAAGATGAATCTGAAAGAAAAACTTTCTTTTCCTGTAAAACGTTGTCTTCCGCCATTGCTGCAAAACCATAAGACCTAAAATCAGACCATATTGGTTCTCTTTTATGAACATCACGCGGAGGAATACCCTCAATAAAAGCAAAGCTTAAATCCAAGAGCTCTTGTGTGTTGTGCGCGGCGAGATCAACTACATCTTTGAGGTAATCTTGATAATCCGTAACATCATAAATCCAAGAAAAACCATTCGGGCCCAAATCAAATTGAATACCATAAGGAGTGATATATCGAGCTATTTCTACGTCATAAATTATTTCATAAGGATTTTCAAAGAAAGTAATTTGTTCATTGGTTACTGATTCTGAAGTAGAATAATCTAATTCAGAAATAATATTTCCGCTAATATCCGTTCTGATTTCTGCACCTCTGGGAGCACATGCAAATGCATCTGTAATTTCAAAATGCCGATTAACCGTCTGAAATTCAAAGAGCACCTCTGGTTCAATTTGGGCATCTTTCCAACGAGTAACATCATTTGAGGAAGATGAAACATTACCGGTCCCGAAAGAAATTTTCATTCTACGGATATTGGTATCCACCCCTGAAAGCGGATTTTCGGTAAAATCGAACATTCCCCTAGATGATGGCATCAGATGGTAGTTATTGGGACCTAAATCGACAGCTAAGGCAGTGTTGTCGAATGAGTACGCCACCCTTAAATCTGCCCAATTTGGGTGGTTGCTGTTCAATGCTCTCTGGTACCAATCACTAATGGTTGATGCATCCAAAGCCGCTGAAAAAAGTTGAAAATCATCAATTTTTCCTTTCCACGAATTGCCCAAATTTCTATTTGCACCAATCACAAACCTATGTAAATAACCCACCGATTTTGTCTTATCTGAACCCGAATGCCAAAGCTCACCATCACGATAAATAAACATCTCCCCTGTAGATTGAGATTTCACAAAGGTCCAATGGTGCCATTCATCGTCAATCCCTGCCGAAGACATATCAGCATCTATGCGATCGTAGCCAGAACCTTCCCCACAATCCCAGTAAATACGGCTATTACTCCATGGCATATGAATATTGATGACTCTTTGGTTCAATGTATCATAGGCCTCCAGTAAAGAGGTGTTAGAACCCGTATTTCCTCCACCCTTCACCCATAGTCCGATGGTAAGATCATCACCCATATCCACATCAGACATTTCAAGTAAAGCGTGATTTGTTTCGTCAAAAGTCAGTACACCATTTCTTGTTCCATAGTTTACCGCAAGATTGGCAGTAAGGTCCTCAGTTTCAAATTCAATTTGATTAGATGCACCAACGCCATGGTCAAATGAAAATTCAACAATTAAATTATCGTTGCCATTCCATAAAAAAGGCTGAAAAAAGAAGAACTCATTTTCTCCCAATTGTAATTCATTACCTGTCGAAGTATCGCGATTCAAATCATATACAGTTGTGAAGCCATCGAAATGTAAATTTGAAAGCACAGTTTCGGAGGTGCCTTTCAAACGTATAATCGGATTCAGCAATTCGCCCCCCCCGGTGAGGCCGGAAACATATAAAGAAAGTGACTGTATAGCTCCAGCTGAAATACCCGCAGAAGTTAACTCCGAGGCTGCGACAAGCATCTGATATTTACCCCCTCTTTGGTTAAAATCAAATGGATAAAGAGCTGTTGTCGTTGAGGTTTGATTTAAAGCATGTTCTGTAAGCGATTCGGCAATACGCTCATGCTGTAAAACCTCAATCGAATTTTTATAAGTATACCCCCAAGGCTCGTAATCAAAAGGACTTGAAGAAGAATAGTTATGTAAGTATTTTACGCTATCCACACGCACGGAGTCAAAATTCCCGGTATGATCAAACACGCGCGTATATGTTAAGTAATCCCATTCTCCACAATTAAATTGATCCCAGGTTGTAAGAGGACTGCATTTAAGCTTATAATACATTAAAACCTTTTCAAACCTTTGGTCATTTAATTCTGAAGGGAAGTTAAAATTGGCTCTTCTTGTAGTAATCGAATCAAAGGTGAAGGTTTGAACCCAGGTAGTATCTTGTGAAAAAGATTGAAAGCTAGAAAAGAAAATTACTGATACGAGGGAACCTAAAAATCGTTTGAGGTGCATGGCTTGGTTTTTTACCAAAAATAGTCAAAAAGCACCTGATTAAAAATCACAGAAATGAGAATTTAAAAAATCCTCTTGTTGTGAAAATGAATGTCTTATTTTGCAAACAATTCTAGCGCCAAAGATAAACGCTCCCGAATTTTTGTTCTGTCGATTATAAAATCTAAAAATCCATGGTCCAAAAGAAATTCGGCTGTCTGAAATCCTTCAGGAAGGTCACGCCCAATTGTTTCTCTAACAACCCTTGGACCCGCAAACGCAATAAGTGCGCCAGGCTCAGCAATATTTATATCTCCGAGCATTGCAAAAGAAGCAGTTACCCCACCAGTAGTTGGGTCGGTCAGATAAGAAACATAGGGTAAACCGGCATCCGCGAGTTGTCCCAACTTTCCAGAAATCTTAGCCATCTGCATTAATGAGAAACCAGCTTCCATCATTCTCGCACCACCAGATTTGGAAATAATAATAATTGGACATTTAAGCTTTATTGCTTCATCAATGGCACGCGCCACTTTTTCACCCATCACAGACCCCATGGATCCCCCAATAAAACCAAAATCCATCGCGGCAACTACCAGATCCTGTTTTTTTAGTTTTCCCTTGGCTGTTCTTATCGCATCTGTTAATCCCGTTTTACCTTGGGTAGATTTCACACGATCTACGTATTTTTTGGTATCCTCAAATTTTAGTGGGTCTCCTGATGTGACTTTTGAATCTAGTTCTTTAAATTTTCCGTCATCGAAAATAATGGAAAAGTATTCCCTAGAACCAATACGCTCGTGATGAGAACATCTATCACAAACATAGTTAAGCTTCTCTAAATCTCCTTTTGTAAATATCGTCTTACACTTCGAACACCTTGACCACAAGCCTTCTGGAACTTCCTTTTTTTCACTTGTCGTCGTTGTAATTCCCTCTTTATTTCTTTTGAACCAGCTCATTTGATTTCTTTGTTTAAAATTAGCAAAGATTTATAAAGTGTTGATATTATTTAGATCAGAAAAACATTGCTCAAGCCTTTCATGAAATGTAATTTCCCCCTCACGCAACCATTTTCGGGGGTCATAATATTTCTTATTTGGAATATCAGCGCCTTCTGGATTGCCTATTTGAGTTTTTAAATAATCTTGGTTCTTCAAAATATAATCTCTCGAACCCTCTGTAAAGGCAAATTGTAGATCTGTATCAATATTCATTTTTATTACCCCGTATGAGATTCCTTCACGAATTTCTTCAAGACTGGAGCCTGAACCTCCATGAAAAACAAAATCTACGGGATTTGGTCCAGTATTAAATTTCTCCTCAACAAACGCTTGAGAGTTTTTTAGAATTTTTGGAGTTAGCTTAACATTCCCTGGCTTATATACACCATGAACATTACCAAAGGCTGCAGCGATTGTAAACCTTGGTGAAATCTTCATTAGCTCCTCATATGCATAGGCCACCTCATCAGGTTGGGTATATAATTTTGAACTATCAACATCTGTATTGTCGACACCATCCTCTTCTCCACCTGTTATACCGAGCTCTATTTCTAATGTCATACCAATTGAACTCATTCTTTTCAAATAAGTCTTACAAAGTTCGATATTCTCCTCGATTGGTTCCTCAGAAAGGTCAATCATGTGCGAACTGTATAATGGAACACCATGGGTTTCGAAGTGCTTTTCACCTTCATCCAATAATCCATCGATCCAAGGAAGTTTTGATTTATGGCAATGGTCGGTATGTAAAATCACCGTAGCGCCATAGGCTTCGGCCAAACGATGAACATGCCTTGCACCGGAAATAGCACCTATTATCGTCGATTGTTCAGCTTCATTACTTAACCCTTTTCCGGCAAAGAACTGCGCACCACCATGAGAGAACTGAATAATCACAGGCGCATTTAAACGCGCTGCTGTCTCCATTACTGCATTCACTGTACTCGTACTAGAGACATTTACTGCAGGTAGCGCAAATGCTTTTTCTTTGGCATATGAGAATATTTTTTGGACTTCATCTCCAGTCGCCACTCCTTTTTTTATTGTATGTCCCATTGTCTTAATATTTGGTTTCGCAAAAGTACAGATTTTAAAAAAAATAATGAATAAAATAAATTTGACAATTGTTCGTTATTAAAAAAAACGTTGCCTATGATGCATAAATACCCTGCAGAAAGTAAGCCGTATAAAACACAATCTTTACCACACCCTTCGTCTGTACAATTCATTTTAAACTACAGCAAGGCCTTTGAAGTAAAAAAACTAAAGAGGAAAAAAATACTGGTTTGCAAGAATTAAATAAAACGCCTTCGGGCGTTTTTTTTATGTCTCATTTGAATCACTATTTTTGTACTCCATGGACTTCAGCCTTCAATCTGATTTTAAACCTACGGGAGACCAACC
>CAJXCU010000010.1 GCA_913051935.1 uncultured Flavobacteriales bacterium | reverse complement strand
ATATCATTTTTAGCGTTCTACCGACAATAAATCTATATTATTTACATTCTTTTTTGACCTAATATTGACTTAAATCCTATTAATTTTATACTTTTCTCAAGCATTTAAAATAGTCCTAGTGTTAAAGTTATTTTCAGGAAATAGAACCGTTGTATTACTCCTATTGCCTCTTTTTATTTCTCTGTACCACTTTGTAAATTACACCAGTGATTTTTATTCAAATCAAGAATTAAATTTTGGTGCCTGGAATGAATTTTTTCATTCATTCCATATTGAAATGAATTCGGTTTCTGCGCTTCTCGTTTTGATGAATGCGATTTTATTAAATAGGTTATTTAATAGGTCTAATTTTTTTGATCGCATAACTTACCTCATTGCACCATTCTACCTGGTATTGATGACCTTCTTTGAGACTGCTTTTACCTTTGGAGGAATGCTGGTTGCCCATTTCTTTTTGATTTTTATGCTTCAACAACTCTTTGAATTGCATCAAAATGATGAATCAAAATCGCACTTATTTAATGCGATGTTTTTGGCAGGTGTTGCCGCTACATTTTTACCATCTATCATTTTTGTTCTCCCAATGATTTTAGTTATGATACGTTGTATAAGGCCTTTGAGATTCAGAGATGTTTTGGTTGGATTAATTGCTGCAGTATTGCCATTTATATATTTGTATGCCGCTTTCTATATTTTAGGATATTCCAATTACCCCGCTATTTTGAATTCTATTGAAAGTTCATTAAACGGGGATTGGCTTGTTGTCATTGGTTTATTGGCGATTTCAGCAACAATTGGTTTTATTTCTTTCTTGAGTCAATGGCAAAAAAGTGCGATTCGTACAAAAAGTCAGTTTCAAATGTTGCTCGTTTTGTTTGTATCTTTTTTAATTCTTGCATTGGTTCATTTATTAAGTTTTCAACAAATGGATTTTTTTAGCCTTTTATTATTGCCGATTTGTCTGCTTCTTCCTTTTGCATTTAGAAGCGAATCTCTCGGTATGGCAGCAAGTGGAGCTTTTTACCTGCTTTTGGTGTTTTCTGTTATGAAGTTTTTCATTTTCGCATAGATTGAAAATGGATTATTGATTAATTTCGCAGACTAAAGATAGATACGATGAAATTTGGTGTAGTAACATTCCCTGGCTCAAACTGTGATCAGGACATGATTTATATTCTCAAGGATGTTTTGAATCAGGAGGTAGTACCTCTTTGGCATAAGGAAAGAGATTTACAAGGAGTAGATATGGTTGTATTACCCGGAGGTTTTTCTTTCGGAGACTATTTGCGTTCGGGTGCCATTGCCAAATTTTCTCCAATTATGAACGAGGTTGTCGGTCATGCTGAAAAAGGTGGTTATGTTTTAGGTATTTGTAATGGTTTCCAAATACTTACCGAAACCGGACTTCTTGACGGAGCCTTGCTCCACAACAACAACCAAAAGTTCATTTGTAAAAATGTGTTTTTGAATCCGGTTTCCAAAACTGCAGCGATTTCCAAGGGATTAGATCATGACAAAGCATACTCTATTCCAATTGCACATGGTGAGGGTAGATATTATGCGGCAGATGATACAATCGCAAAACTGAAGGAGAATGACCAAATACTGTTTAAATATTGCGATGAAAATGGGGCACAAGAGGATGCATCCAATCCAAATGGTTCGATTTTAAATATTGCTGGAATAACAAATAAGACTAAAAATATATTCGGTATGATGCCGCACCCCGAACGATCGTCAGATCCGATTTTACAGAATCGCGATGGAGCATCTTTGTTTGAGTCATTATTAAAACATTGCTAATGAAAATTTTATTACTCGGTTCAGGAGGCAGAGAGCATGCGCTCGCATGGAAAATGGCACAAAGTTCTATTTTAGATGAGCTTTATATCGCACCAGGAAATTCGGGGACGAGAAAACATGGAAAAAATGTGGCAATTGACCCAAATAACTTTTCAGCTGTAAAGGATTTTGTTTTAGAAAATAATATTGAGCTTGTTGTTGTTGGGCCTGAAGAGCCCTTAGTAAATGGGATTGCCGATTTCTTTAATAGTGATCCAATGCTTTCAAATGTTTCATTGATTGGTCCAGACGCAGAGGGCGCCCAATTGGAGGGAAGTAAAGACTTCGCAAAGGCTTTCATGAAGAGACACAATATACCTACCGCCAAGTACGGTACATTTACCAAAGATTCTCTTGAGAAAGGGATTGCATTTTTAAGAGGGATGAATGCTCCCTATGTGCTAAAGGCAGATGGTCTTGCCGCTGGGAAAGGGGTATTGATTTTAAATGATTTAGCTGAGGCTGAGCGAGAGCTTACAAGTATGCTCATGGATTCTAAATTCGGTAATGCCAGCGCAAAGGTCGTTGTTGAACAATTCCTTGATGGTCGAGAGGTTTCTGTATTTGTCATTACAGATGGTCAATCATTTAAGCTCTTACCTGAAGCCAAGGATTACAAAAGAATAGGAGAGGGGGATACGGGTTTAAACACGGGAGGTATGGGTGCAGTCAGTCCAGTTCCATTTGCTGATGCTGCCTTTATGGATAAAGTTCACAATCAAATCATTGTTCCGACTACGAAAGGATTGAAATCTGAAGGGATTCACTACAAAGGGTTTATCTTTTTTGGATTGATTAATGTCAAAGGCGATCCTTACGTTATTGAATATAATTGCCGTCTCGGTGATCCTGAAACGGAGGTCGTGCTTCCACGTTTAAAATCTGATATTCTCGATTTGTTTGAGGGCATTGCAACGAATACACTTTCTGAGAGAGATATTCAGTTTTATGATAAAAGTGCAGCTACGATAATGTTGGTTTCGGGTGGCTATCCAAAGGCGTATAAAAAAGGAAAGCAAATTTATGGACTAAATAGTGTGGTCGACAGTCTTTGTTTCCATGCGGGTACTAGGTCGGATGGTCCTTCATCAGTAACTTCTGGAGGTCGGGTTTTGGCTGTTACTTCATACGGTAAAAATATTGAATTCGCCATTAAGAAATCATACGAAGCGATTGATAAAATAAGCTTTGAGGGTATGAACTACAGAAAGGATATTGGGTCTGATTTAATCAAATAATCCTTACATTGTTGTACACTATGTTCAACGCAATTCTTTTCCTTTTTCTAGCGCTCATCTTTTCAGCATTTTTTTCGGCAATGGAAATTGCATTTTTGGCCTCAAATCGACTGAAGATTGAGGTTGATAAAACAAAAGGTACGCTCCTGAGCAAATTACAGACCATCTTTTATCGAAATGAATCTAAAATTATTGCCTTTATATTACTCGGAAATAATGTCTCTCTGGTTGTTTATGGTATTTCAGCTGCAAAATTATTAGGACCAGTATTGACAGGATGGGGAATTGAATCTGAAGCAGGATTGCTCCTTCTACAGACTTTGTTGTCGACAATACTCGTACTTGTTGCCGCCGAATTTATTCCTAAAAGCCTTGTTCAGTATAATCCTAATAGATTTTTGAAGATAGGAACCTTTCCTTTATTTATATTGTACCTTATCCTATTTGTTCCAACGCATATTGTTCTTGCGATTAGTTGGATTGTCCTTAAGGCATTTGGTTATGATCAAAAAACCAATCAAAAAGTTTTTTCTAAGGTCGATTTAGAACATTTTGTAGATGATATTTCAGAACGTATAGATAGTGAAGAAGTTTCTTCCGAAGATATGAACCTCTTAAAAAACGCGCTTGATTTTTCAAATGTAAAGGCACGCGACTGCATGATTCCGAGAACTGAAATTATTGCTGTGGACATTGATGATTCTTTAGATACTGTAATGCAGCTTTTTATTGCCAAAGGTTTATCCAAGGTAATCATTTACCGAGATAGTATTGATAACATCATAGGTTATGTTCATTCATATGATTTATTTAAATCTCCTCAATCAATTAAACAAATTTTATTACCCATTCATTTTGTGCCATCGGTAACGACTGGAGAGGAATTACTATCAAAGTTTACAGAACAATCTGGGAATATTGCGATTGTATCAGATGAATACGGGGGAACTGCAGGAATGGTCACTTTAGAGGATGTAATCGAAGAGATTTTTGGTGAAATAGAGGATGAGCATGATAAAGATAATCTTGTTGAGGAGAAAGTATCTGAAACACATTTTCGATTTTCCGCAAGAACCGAGATTGATTATCTAAATGAGCAATATCAATTAGATATTCCTGAGTCCGAGGAGTATGAGACTCTCGGAGGCTTAATTTTATTTGAGCTAGCAAATATTCCCGAAAAAAACTCACGCTTGAAAATGGATGGTTTTTCTTTCGTTGTTGATGAGGTGACAGACCGTAGAATCGAAATTGTAAGTGTTTATCTAAAACAATGAAACGTTTCTGTTTTTTTCTCTTATTGTTTCTTTTTTTGGCGTCATGCTCCTCAACGAAGTATCCTTTATCTAGTCAGCTCAGTGAAATTTCTGGGATTGAGAGTCTATCGCGGGGTACCTTTTTTGCAATCAATGATAGTGGAGACGAACCAATTATATATGCATTGAAAAGTGATGGTATTATTTTTCATAAAATATTTATCACGGGAGCTAAAAATATTGATTGGGAGGACTTATCCTGTGATGATGATTTTATTTACATTGGTGATATTGGGAATAATCGAAATCAAAGAAAGGATTTGATGGTTTATCGTATTTCACTTAATAATTTAATAGGATATCAGTATATCGATGGAAAACTCCACCATAATTTACCTGATACGCTAAGAGCAGAACCATGTCCATTAAATTATCCTGATCAAATAAGTTTTCCACCAAAGGATAGCCGAATGAACTTTGACTCAGAAGCACTTACCCAAGCGGATGGAAAATTATTGATTTTATCCAAGGACAGGTCTAAGCCTTACCAGGGTTTATGTAAAATTTATGAGGTAGACTCTTCAAACAAACCACTTCAGATAAGACTGCTTCAGGAGATTCAATTAAAAGGTCTTTCTTGGTTAACAGGTTCGGTAACGGGCTGCGATTATTTCAACAATAAACTATATGTTTTGACCTATAAACGACTATACATATTTGAGCGCAGACAAGGTCAATTCAAATTGCTTCTTAAAAAGAATTTGGGTCCTATTCAACAATGGGAAGGAATATGTGTTGAAACAGAAAATGAAATAAGGATTGTAGCTGAAAAAAGCCGAGTAGGTAGACAAAAAATGAAAATCATCAAACTATGAGCACAAGACTATCTTTGGTAAACTATGATGCGGTTATCTTTGACATGGATGGTGTTCTTATAGATTCTGAACCTCAGTGGAAAATTGCGATGGAGAATGTTTTTAAATCGGTTGGTTTAGAAATGGCACGAAAGGATTTCCAAAAGACAGTTGGTCTTCGTATTGATGAGGTGATTGCCTTTTGGAACCAGCAAAAAGAGCTTGGGATTCAAGATGAAAAAGCTGTAGAAGAGGCAATTATTGATCAGATGATTCTTTTGGTTCAAGCGAATCCAATTCCATTACATGGGGTCAACGAGACTCTTGAATTTTTAAAAAAATCAAATATTAAAATTGGTTTGGCTACATCTTCTCCGTATAGGCTCCTTAATGCAGTATTGTCAGCTTTGAAGATCGAAGAATATTTTGATTTTGTACATTCTGCGGAAAATGAATCCTATGGAAAGCCGCACCCAGTAGTCTATATTTCAGCAGCCGAAGCACTTTGTATAAAGCCTTCGAGGTGCCTCGTTATAGAAGATTCATTTAATGGTGTAATAGCCGGTAAAGCAGCAAAGATGGATGTTGTTTGCATTCCTGAAAAAACACATGAGCCAAATTCAAAAATGAATGTAGCCGATTATCTTTTTGATGATATGTCTGAAATGTTGAAAGTTATAAAGCATGAATAGTTTGCCGTTGATTTTCCTTTTAAGGATTCATACAATGCTATTGTTTCTTTTGTAAATTTGTTAGAAAGACACTCGTTGGAAGATTCATTTGATTATCAAGAGGAGGCCGAGAATAATTCCGAAAAAGAATTTGACAAGGTCCTGCGTCCTCAAAAGCTGACTGATTTCGCAGGCCAGCCAAGTATTGTTGAAAATTTAGAAGTTTTTGTCAAGGCCGCCACGCTCCGAAATGAACCCCTCGACCATGTCTTACTGCATGGCCCTCCAGGACTTGGAAAAACAACCTTGGCCAATATCATTGCCAATGAAATGGCTGTTGGTTTCAAAGTGACGAGCGGACCAGTTTTAGACAAGCCAGGAGATTTAGCTGGTTTGTTGACCAATCTTGCCACAGGGGATGTATTATTTATTGATGAAATTCATCGTTTAAGTCCAGTTGTTGAGGAGTATTTATATTCCGCCATGGAGGACTATGCGATTGATATAATGATTGACTCTGGGCCGAATGCCCGGACAGTTCAAATTACTTTAAATCCTTTTACGCTTATTGGGGCGACAACCCGCTCGGGGCTTTTAACGAGTCCTCTTCGTGCTCGATTTGGCATTAACTCTCGTCTTGAATATTACAATACAGAGACTTTGACGGCAATCATACAGCGCTCTGCGGGTCTATTAGAAATTGAAATTGACGAGCGAGCGGCAATAAAAATTGCGAGTAGGAGCAGAGGTACTCCTCGAATTGCAAATGCTTTGTTGAGAAGGGTCCGAGATTTTGCACAAATTAAAGGCTCCGGAAAAATTGATGAGGCCATCACTGAAATTGCATTGAAAGCACTGAATGTAGATGCCAACGGACTCGATGAAATGGATTTACGGATTTTAAAGGCTGTCGTTGAAAAATTTGCAGGAGGTCCTGTCGGTTTGACTACAATTGCAACCGCCATTGGGGAGAACGCCGGAACCATCGAGGAGGTGTATGAACCCTTTCTGATTCAAGAGGGATTTTTGATGAGAACACCGAGAGGTCGCAAAGCAACAGAAAAGGCATATAAACATATCGGTATTGATAAGGGATATAGCCAGGGAGGCTTGTTCTAAATGGATGCCAATCGACATAAGCGAAGCATTGTCTCCAAAGCACAGGAGCTTGGTTTTTTTTATTGTGGATTCTCTCAGGCAGGGTTTTTAGAAGAAGAAGCACCTCGACTTGAAAATTGGCTCAAGAAGAACCACCACGGCAAGATGTCTTACATGGAAAATCATTTTGACAAAAGGCTGGACCCAACCAAGCTAGTGCCTGGATCCAAATCGGTTATTTCTCTGCTTTTTAACTATGCCAGCGATGAGGTGCAGACCGATTCAGAAGCTCCTAAGATTTCAAAATATGCATATGGAGAGGATTATCATTTTGTTGTAAAAGAACGGCTACTTGCTCTTTTTGAATTTTTAAAAGAGACCGTAGGGGATGTTGAGGGTAGAGCTTTTGTGGACTCTGCACCGGTAATGGACCGGGCATGGGCAAAGAAGTCCGGCTTAGGCTGGATTGGTAAAAATTCAAATCTAATTCATCCGAAGGCAGGTAGTTTTTTCTTTATTGCTGAGCTAATTACAGATTTAGAGTTTGACCAAGATGGTCCTGTAAAGGACTACTGTGGTAGCTGTACGAAGTGCCTCGACCATTGTCCGACAGATGCGATTGTTGAGCCACAACTCGTAGATGCCTCTCGATGTATTTCCTATTTGACAATAGAGCTAAAAGACCAAGTTATTCCTAACGAGTTTAAAGATAAAATGAATAATTGGGCATTCGGTTGCGATGTATGTCAGGATGTTTGCCCTTGGAACAGATTATCTAAACCAAACAGGGAAGAACGATTTCAAAATCCTAAACTTCTTGATTTAACCAAAAAAGATTGGATGGACCTAAACGAAGAAACATATCGAGAATTGTTAAAGCGAAGTCCAATAAAAAGAGCAAAGTTCAAAGGGATCAAGCGAAATGTATTTTTCGTCAATCCAACTTCAAAATAAGCGCTGTGGATAATTCTTTATTTATCTCATCGGTAATGACAACAAACTAAGTAAATTCGTGTTTAAGCTATCGAAATGACGCCTCAAGAACTTATCCAAGCAAAATACACCGGTTCGGTCTCCGTGCTCAGTGACTATATAAATATCTCTGCGCAAACGATTGGAATTTTGATTGTCGGTATTTTATTTTGGCGGGCTTTAATCGCGTATCAAAACAAAAAAAACAAAAGTAGATTTAAAAGTACTTACTTTGATTCGCCTTATTCGAAACACTGGAGAAAATGACAATGGATTCAACGAACAAAAATGCAACGATTATTGGGGCTGGTCTAGTCGGCTCGTTATGGGCTGTTTATCTATCAAGGGCAGGATATAAGGTCACCATTTATGAAAGAAGATCCGACATTAGGAAAGCAGATATTCAAGCGGGTAAATCTATCAATCTAGCGTTGTCCGTGCGGGGATGGAAAGCACTTGACGATGTTGGTGTTGGTGACTCTGTTCGTGAAATCGCAATTCCTATGCATGGTAGGGTAATGCATGCTGAAGATGGCGAGCTTACTTACCAACCATATGGAGCGGAAGGACAGGTGATTTATTCTGTTTCAAGAGGACATATTAATGCGCGAATGATGGACATTGCGGAGAATCACGGAAATGCGGAAATTCATTATCACCATGAATGCTACAAGGTAGATTTTCAAAATTCAATCTCGTATATCAGAAACACCAAAACCAACGAGGAATTCGAGGTGAAGTCCGATTTGATTTTTGCTGCCGACGGTGCTTTTTCTGCGATTCGATATAACTCCATGCAAAAGCTACCTCGTTTTAATTTTAGCCAGCGTTTTATCGAAGACGGTTACAGAGAGATTCTTCTTCCAGCTGGTCCGAATGGAGCGTATCTAATGGACAAAAACGCATTACATATTTGGCCTCGTGGTCGATTCATGATGATCGCTTTGGCAAATGAAGACGGCTCTTTTACGTGTACGCTATTTATGCCTCATGAAAACCATAAATATTCTTTTGATAAACTTAAGACAAAGGAGGATGTAGATACCTTCTTCAAAGATGTTTTTCCTGATTTTTATGAAATGATGCCAAATGTTGGAGAAGCATGGGAAGACCATCCTCTGGCTTCCTTAGCGATTATACGTTGCTTCCCCTGGACACACGGCAAGGTAGCTTTAATTGGAGATTCGGCACATGCAACGGTTCCTTTTTATGGTCAAGGAATGAACTCTGGTTTTGAAGATTGTACCGTATTGAACGATTTAATGTTGAAGCACAACGAAAATTGGGAGGCTGTATTTGAAGAATACAACGCAACTAGAAAGCAGGATGGTGATGCTTTACAGGATCTTTCTTTAGATAATTACCATGAAATGCGAGACTATGTAGCAGATGAAAGCTTTTTACTCAGAAAAAAAATAGAGGCGAAATACACAAAGCTGTATCCAAAAAAATGGCTGCCGTTATACTCTCAAGTAACCTTCAGTACGATTCCATACAGTGTCGCATACAGACAGGGGAAAATTCAAGATGGCATCATGGATCGCGTTATGCAGTTCCCTAACATAGAGTCAGAATGGGATAGTGATGAGGTGATGGAATTGATTTCAGAGGAGAGTAAGTCCTTTAATTTTGAAATATGACAAAAAAAGTATGTTTTGCTTTATTGTTGCTTATATCCCATAATTTTATGGGTCAAGGAGGTTTTAAAAAGACATCCAAAGGAAATGATTATATCGTTGTCGTTAATGACGGAATTCAGTTTTCAGTTGCTGCTACGTACCTTATACCGGGTAAAGAGATTAGTGGAGAAAATGATGCAGATTTATTAAGCGGTAACCGAGAAGCGTATTCCATTGTTCCTGAGGGTCGATTGGGTTATGCTGCGGAGCTAGGTTTTGCTCATTTTCCAAAGTGGAAGGGAATTCCAATTAAGTTTCTACGAAAAAGTAGGATATGGGATTACTTTGATTGGGGATTGGGTTATAAAGTTTTTTCTGGCAACGAAAGGACAAGCACAAGTGAATTAGATGCTTTTGGAGTGACTATTGATTCAAATGAAGGTTTTGGTTCATTTAAACTGGGCATGTTTTCCGCTCGGATGTCGGCTCATTCGTTAATATATTTTGGAAAGAAAAAAATAGACAAAGCTAGAAAGCATTTTCTTGACAATGCATTTGGACTTAACTTTGAATATCGTCCTGGTTCAGCTGATACAATTTACAATGGCGACTTTTCTTCTTATGCACTTCCTCAAAAATTTCAAGGCCCGTACAACCTTCAGTTTCATTACAGCTTGGGGATTGGTGTGAGATTTAATCGTGCTTGGATGATGATACCGACACTTGAAATTCCGTTACTTGGAATCCACGAGTGGAATGGTTTAAACGCAAAGTGGAATTGGTTTTCATCCCGCTATTGGCCGGTACTTTTAAAACTAAAATTTATAAAGCTATTTGAACGTGTTCCTAAATGTGGTGCATATGGAGACCCAAGTGAAATGAACTTCGACAAGAAGTTTCGTTCAGGAAACTTTTAATTTTATGACCATTTTTTGGCCATTCTCTTTGGCAGTTTTTTTCTGATTCTTTTTATAACAGAGTCTCTATCAGAAACGTTGCTGCATTTCAAAATATCACGAAAGGTCATCTTATTTTCCTTGTAGAATATGAATTCAAAACTAACAGATGTAGCTTCCTCTCTGTAAATATGATAGATACTTGTCCGACCAAGGGTTTCTTTTAGGCTTGTTTCTTTGTCACTAAGCTTAAATTTTCTGTCATATCCGCGAACATTTACAATCGCAATTCTATTTATTCCCGCCTGCTTTAATTTGGCTTGAATGCTATCTACCGCCAATATTGAAGGATCTGCCCCTTGTTTGATTACATTTAAAGACGGTACCGATGGTATGCCATTTCGGGCAAATATATCTGTAATGGCTACCTCTATGGCATATCGCTCATCAGGTTTGTCAAATTGACCGATTACTAAGGTTTTATTCTCTTGCCCCTGAACGCATAATGCACTCAAAATG
Organism: uncultured Flavobacteriales bacterium; assembly: GCA_913051935.1. Classification (GTDB taxonomy): domain Bacteria; phylum Bacteroidota; class Bacteroidia; order Flavobacteriales_D; family Crocinitomicaceae; genus UBA952. The sequence goes on along the minus strand of CAJXCU010000010.1, from coordinate 38,845 downwards.
CTTATAAGAAGAAATAAAAGTTTTTTGTTTTTCATTTAAAAAATATTTCCAGCGATGGCCTTTACAGCATCTGAATTTGACATGGTGTAATAATGTATGCAAGGTACCTCTTTTTGCATAAGTTCTTTGGATTGTTGAATTCCCCATTCGATACCAACCTTTTCTACTTCGGCATTCGTTTTGCATTTGAGGAGCTCGTTTGACAATTCTTCCGGATAATCAATATGAAAAAACTTGGGTAAAAATGTGATATGGTTTAGGGTCTTGATGGGTTTTAAACCTGGAATAATCGGGACGTTGATACCAAATTCTCTGCAAGCCTCTACAAAGTCAAAGTATTTTTTATTATCAAAAAACATTTGTGTTACAATATAGGTTGCTCCTGCATCCACTTTCTCTTTTAGGTGAATTAAGTCTGTCTTGAGATTCATTGCCTCAAAATGCTTTTCGGGATAACCCGCTGCACCTATACAAAAATCGGTTGGTGCCATCTTTATGTCATCGATACAGTATTTGCCATGGTTCATGTCATTTACTTGATGAATTAAATCTGAGGCAAACTGATGACCCTTAGGGTGGGCTTTGAAGATATTTTCTGTTTTAATGGGGTCACCTCGCAAAGCCAAAACATTATCTATACCAAGAAACTGAAGGTCAATTAATGCGTTTTCAGTTTCTTCTTTGCTAAATCCACCACAGATGAGATGAGGTATCGCATCTACCTTATATTTGTTCATTATTGCAGCACAAATCCCCACAGTTCCGGGTCTTTTTCGGATTGCAACCTTTTCTAGCAATCCATTGCCTTTTTCCTTGTAGATGTATTCTTCTCTGTGGTAGGTTACATTCACAAACTTGGGTTTGAATTCCATTAAAGGGTCAATTCCGTCGTAGATAGACTGAATACTTTTTCCTTTCAAGGGAGGAAGTATTTCAAATGAGAACAATGTTTGTTTGGCGCTTTTTATATAGTCGGTTACTTTCATAAGAATCTTTCAATCATAAAAATAAAGAATACGTCGATTTCAACCTTGAATAAGTTTAAATACTTTCTTCAATTGCGTTGTAGATTATTTTGCCTGCATCAACAATCTCATTCTCCGTAATGTTTAAAGGAGGTGAAATTCTAAAGCTATTTGGATGCGATAGGAACCAAAATAAAATCAATCCATTTTTAAGACAGGATTCAACAACCTTCGCTACTTGCACATTACTTTCCATATCAAAAGCAAAAAGCATTCCTTTTCTTCGAGATGCTTTAATGGCAGGGTGTTTACTCAGCATTTGTTCAAGTATCTTTCCAAGGCGCTCAACTTCTTTTAGGTCAATTTCTTTTGCTAATATATCGCAAAAAACAGCGGCAGATGTTGCATTTAAGGGATGTCCGCCAAAGGTTGTGATATGACCTAGCTCTGGATTGTGGCTAAATGTGGATAAGATATTTTGGGGAGCTACAAGTGCACCTATTGGTAGTCCTCCTCCAAGCGCTTTTCCTAGTGTAAGAATATCAGGAACAATTCCATAATGCTCAAAGGCAAAGTATTGCCCAGTTCTACCAAGCCCACACTGAATTTCATCGAGAATTAAAAGACTACCTGTTTCCGAACATCTTTGCCGTAATGCAGTCATAAAATTACGATCAGGAATTTGTACCCCAGCATCGCCTTGTATGGTTTCAAGAAATACTCCTGCAGTCTTTTTTGTGATTAATTTCAGGTCATCTATTTGATTGAGCTCAATGAATTGAATATTTGAAAGCAATGGCCTAAAAGGTTTTTTTCTTTTTTCATTACTAGAAATACTCAAAGAACCATTTGTGCTTCCGTGATAGGCTCCTTTAAAAGAGATAATTTCGGATCTTCCTGTAAAAACTTTACAAAGTTTTATTGCAGCTTCATTTGCTTCTGTACCGGAATTGACAATATATAAGCCATTCAGCTCATCAGGTAAAAGTGCCCTTAAGTTTTTTGAAAGTTCTAGCTGAGCGTCTTGAATAAACTCACCGTAAACCATCACGTGAAGGTGTTTTTCTATTTGTTTGTTTAATGCTTCTTTAATCCTTGGATGTCCATGACCTAAACTGCTCACAGCTATGCCTGAGATCATATCCATATAGCGTTTTCCGCTTTTATCATAAAGATAGATACCTTCCGCATGGTCAATTTCAAGGAGTAATGGGTGTCCAGTGGTTTGTCCAAGATGGTTTACAAAAACCTTTTTATTGTGCATCACGCTGTATTATGGTTTAATTGCTTTGATTGTTGAACCTACCATAGATTCTAGCCTTGGAAGATTTAGGAGCTCCAATAATGTGGGGCCAATATCTGTAATATTTAGCGGCTCAAGTATTTCATTTTTTCTAATTCCACCACCATACCAAAGGCATGGAACGTGTGTGTCGTAGCTATATCCAGAGCCGTGCGAGGTTCCTTGATGAGGGTTCAAGGAAAGCGTTGATTTTGGTAAATAACCAGACTCTAAAATGAGCAATAGGTCACCGCTTCGTTTTGGATCAAACCCTTCGAAAAGCATCTGAACTAAGGGGCCTTTATGCTGAATACCTTTCATTAATTCCGATCTCCGTGCTGTTTGTTTCAATCCATCAATATTTAGTAATTCCTCTTCGAATAAGGATAAAATTTGATCCTGGTTGATTGAGTCTTTATGATTGTTCATTAGATTATAATCCAGATAAATATTTAGATTATCCTGTCCAAGAATAAAGTCCACACCAAATTTTTCAATACATGAGGCTCGAAGCTGATGAATCATTTGATCTACAAAAACATATCCTCCAGAAAAACCGTCATCAACCAGCTTTTGTGGTACAGGCACCACTCCATGGTCTGCAGTGAGAAATAAAATAAAACCGTCTTTCCCGAATAATTTTTCGAGCGATTCTAAAAATCGGGCAAGCTCAAGATCAAGTCGGATGTACATGTCTTCAATTTCTTTTGAGTCAGGACCAAACGCATGGCCTGCGATATCAGGGGATGAATAGCTAATGCAAAGCATGTCCGGGGATTCGTCTATACCTAGATGTTCATGCTCAATTGCATCCAATGCCAAATCTGTTAGAAGGGTATTTGCAAATGGAGACATCGTAAAGGGTTGAAGCGAAGCGCTTGTTTTGCACAAATTTGGAATGTCATAGGGGAAGGTTGGCGTCGTTTTACCGGCTAAAATCTTTTCGTAAGGGCTGTTATCAATCGCTGAATAGGCTGACTCTTTGAGTAAAGGAGTCCAAACATCAGCATAGGAGGCGGCATTATTATTTTCATTAAAATCTTGTAGCCATTTGGGTAACTTAATTTTGAAATATGAGCTTGTGATGAATGTACCTTTACCGTAATCGAACCAGTAAGTACCATCACTGTTGTGTCCTCCCGGGAGAATCGCTCCACGGTCTTTTATAGAAATCGATATGACTTTTGATTTTGGGTAGGATTTTTTTAATTGGTCTGTGACAGTTTGTACATTCAATCTATGCGGAGAGGATTTACCATAAAGGGCACTACTTTCTATTCCCTTTACACCATTGTCGCTAACACAGTTTACATTTTGTAGTGATGATCGTTCTAACCAGTCATTTGCAATAATTCCATGGTTTCTCGGAGTTGTTCCTGTATATATAGATGCATGTCCCGGACCAGTATAAGTCGGGATATAATTAAAGTGCATGTTTTTTAAGTGGCTACCGTTATTCATCAGTTTTTTAAAGCCACGCTTGGAATAGTTTTTTTCAAATCGATACAAATAATCATAGCACATTTGATCCACAACAATACCAATCACAATTTTTGGGGATTCCTTTTGGGAATGTGTGATAAAAACAATGATCAAGGCTGCTGTAACAGAAAGAAATTTCATGGAATAAATTTAATCATTATATGTTTTTAAAAAGATTTATTTTTCTTGTGCAACTTTTATAAAAAGTCTCACGTCTCTTATTACGAAACTTAAAACATTTTTACTCTTATCAACAAAAACACTGCAAACGAGCGGTGTTTTTGTCTTTTTAGACAAATCTATTTTTGCCGTATTGTACAATTTTTAATTCTTGTCTTCCTAAATTACAAATCATAAACTGCGAGGTAAAAATTAACAAATGCAACTTTTATGAATTACAATCCGTCAATATAACAGACTACGAAAACTTAAACATTTTACTCTTATAAAAAAGCACTGCATGGCGGTGCTTTTTTTGTTTACCTCTCATTTATTTGGAAATTGTGCTAGATATTTTTAGAAGATGGTTTTTTCTTCTAGACAGATGCAACTTCAAGAAATAAATTCACGTCTTGAAATTGCTAATACTATTAATTCAATGATATTAAACACCGCTTTTGGGCGGTGTTTTTTTATATCAATATTTAAATCCGTTTGGTTATTTTTTTTGATGCAACTTTTTTAAATAATCGTGCGTCATACTAACACTAAGACTTTTAACTCAATCACAGAAAACACTATCTTCGGGTAGTGTTTTTTTTGCGGTTAAGTTAATTTTTAAAATAAAAAACCGCTCAACTGCGAAAATACTTTTTATCGATGCAACTTTTTTAAATAACCGTGCGTCATCATAACACTAAAACTTTTAACTCAATCACAAATAACACTGCTTTCGGGCAGTGTTTTTTTTTAACCTTCCCAGAATGAAATATTCAACGGAAAGAAATAATTTGATTGTTGGGTCTATTATCATCATGATTGTCTCAGAAATCAGGTCTAACCGATTGGTTACCGACGTAAATTCAATGGAAATTTCTGAATTGATATTACGAGTTGCATTGCGTCAATTGCCCCTGATGATTATTTTGTTCTGGCTTTTATTTAGACTGAGAGCCAAGTATAAATAATCAAAAGAAATTAAAACCAAAAAAAATAATTTTTATTGATGCAACTTTAAGAAAATGAGTTGCGTCTTAAATACACTAAGACTATAACTCAAATCACTTAAAACACTGCTTTCGGGTAGTGTTTTTTGTATTATTTGGAATTGTACTTATATCCAATACCCTTCACTGTTGATATTTGCTCTTCTCCAAGTTTCCTTCTGAGTTTTCTAATATGCACATCAATGGTTCGGTCCCCAACGATGATATCCGAACCCCATACGGAGTCTAAAATTTCATTGCGTCTAAATACATGGTCAGGTTTAGACATGAGAAGGGAAAGCAACTCAAATTCCTTCTTCGGAAAGAGTAACTCTTCACCATTTTTATGGACAACATATTTATCGTGGTCAATTCGGACTCCGTTGGCTGTGGAATCAACTTCACCCTTTGTTCTGCGAAGAATTGCATTTATTCGGCTCAATAGAACTTTTGGTTTTATTGGTTTGGTTACATAATCGTCTCCGCCGGCTTCGAGCGCCGCAATTTGACTGTAATCTTCACCTCTCGCGGTGAGAAAGCAAATTAGAATGTCTGCATTTTCTTTTTCTGACTTGATCTTTTCACATACCTGAAGACCATCCATTTCTGGCATCATTACATCGAGTAAAATGAGATTTGGTTTTTTACTTTTTAGTTTTTTAAGACATTCTTTCCCGTTTCCAGCAGTTTCGACGTAAAAACCATTTTTTTCTAGGTTATAGGAAAGAAGATGTCTTATGTCATCATCGTCATCTACAATAAGAATTGATTTTTTCTGCATCTGTCAAAGATAGTATTCTTTAGCGTATGTAAAGATGATAGATTGTGTAAAACATGTGTATAAATCAAACAGAAAATATGCTAAAACAGGCATATTAAGCACTATCTTTAGGTTACGGTAGGTTAGGTTGATTTAGTAGAAGAGCTCTGAAAATGAGCTCTTTTTTTGTACCTTCGCTTTAATGAAAACTAGGATTTTACTTGTAGAAGACGATGTGAATTTAGGCCTTGTGATTTCAGATCATTTAAAGTCTTTAGATTATGATGTAACTTGTGCTGAGGATGGTTCTGAAGGATTGGTTAAATTCAATGAGAGCGCATTTGATTTATGTATTTTAGATGTCATGCTGCCGGTACTTGACGGTTTTTCTTTGGCAAAGGATATCAGAAAAGTGAATGCTCAAGTTCCTATTCTATTTCTCACGGCAAAGTCAATGACAGAGGACAAAATTACTGGTTTTGAGGCAGGAGGTGATGATTACCTAACAAAACCGTTTAGCATACAGGAATTTCAACTTAGGGTGAAGGCACTTCTTAGAAGGGTGCAAGTAGCTAAAACAGAAGATGAAAAAGTATATAACATTGGTTTGTATAGCTACGATAAAGAGAATCAAATTTTAAGCATTTCGGGTAAGGAAAAAACCTTAACTAAAAAGGAGGCTCAGATTTTACGTTTCCTCTATAAGTATAAAAATCAAGTCATTTCTCGAGAAATTATTTTAAAGGGAGTTTGGGGGCAAGACGACTATTTTGTTGGAAGAAGTCTTGACGTATTCATCACAAAGCTTAGAAAATATTTTGCAGAAGACCCGAGAATCGTAATATCAAATTTGCATGGTGTTGGTTTTAAGTTTGAGATTCCTGAGTAATGCAGCCCCGTATTTTACATATTGAGACCGCGACAAAGATATGTTCAGTGGCTGTGTCCAAAGGGGAGGATTTACTAGCCTCGGTTGAGAAAGAGACTGATGCTTACATTCATGGAGAATCATTGACATTATTTATTATTGACGTACTGAAAGAAGCAAAGCTGTTGGCAACAGAATTAGATGCAATTTCCGTTTCAATCGGACCTGGTTCATATACGGGGTTGAGAATAGGACTATCTACAGCAAAAGGATTGTGTATGGGTTTACAGATTCCGATCATTTGTATTCCAACTTTGGACAGCCTTTTGGCACAAGGCAAACTTAAACACCCAGGCCGTATTATCTGTGGAATGCTTGATGCACGAAGAATGGAAGTCTATACCAAAACGATCAAAGCAGATGGCTCAGTGCTTCATGACCTAGAATCTTTAGTGATTGAGGAAGATACTTTTGTCGATCAAGAGCCTTTCATCTATTTCGGGGATGGTGCGCCAAAGATTCACAAGCTTTGGAAAAATAGAAATGCTGAATTTGATCCTTTTCTAAAAATCAGTGCTAAGGGTCAAGTTGGGCTCGCACTAATGCGATATTTAAATCAAAACTTTGATCATCTCGCTAATTGTAAACCACTTTATTTAAAAACATTTGGCCTCCACTCATAAATTTCGAATAAACTACTTTTTTGAAAATAAATCTGTTTAGGCAGCTAAAATTTACTTACAATCTTAACTTTGTAGTAAAGTTGTCTGAAATGGTTGACCAAATTCAAAATCGCATTTCTGAGATTTCAGAAAAAGTTAATGTGCTTGTCAAAGCTCTATCGGCGCTTAAAATCGAGAATCAAAATCTTTCTGAAGCATTAAGAAATAAGGACCTTGAACTCGTGAATTTAAGCAATAAGCATCGTGAAGATTTAGAATCAACAATTACAGCTACAAAAAAAAATGTTACCGAGTCTAGCTCAAAAAATATCGAGTTAAAAAATAAAGAGATAGACGCACTAGTGAAAGAAATTGAAATTTGTATAGAAGAGCTTAAAAAATAAACATGGCTAAGATATCTTTAAAAGTAAATATAGCAGGAAGAAGCTATCCCTTGACGATTAATGAGAGCGAAAAGCAGGGTGTGCTATCAGCCGTAGAAAATATTAATTCGGCCATTGATCATTTAAAAAAGAATTACGCTGTGAAAGATCCACAGGATTTAATTGCCATGACCGCTCTTCAATTGATTATTAAGAAAGATTCAAATCAGAAATCATCTGATAATGCTGATCAAGACCTAGGACCAATAGACCAGGCGCTCAAGTCTATTTCGGACCAGCTCGATGCGGCAAATCATCAAACATAGTGTAGGGTAACACAATTATTAACTTTAATTGTGTAAGAATGGAAATTATATTTATTGTGGCTGGCCTTATTGGAGGTTTAGTTCTTGGTGTGTTCGTACAAAAAATGCTCCTTAAAAGTAAAGCGGATAGTATCATAAATGCTGCCGAATCCAAGGCAGAGTCCATTAGAAAAGATAAAGCCTTTAAGGCAAAGGAAAAGTTTTTGAAGCTGAAGCAAGAACATGAAGCGAAGGTTAAAGAACGTGAAAGACGCATTCAATCAACCGAGGACCGCGCTAAAGCGAAAGAAAAGAAATTAGATCACAAGCTATCCGACATTCAGCGTAAAGAAAAGGATATTGAGAAAATTAAATCTGATTTTGATGTCAAGTATAAAGGTCTTGAAATCCGCATGAAAGAGCTAGACAAGACCCAAGAAAAAAGAGTACAAGAGTTGTCAAAAATCAGTGGAATGTCGGCAGAGGACGCCAAAGAATCTTTGATGTCAGCATTGGTTGATGAGGCAAAAACCGAGGCGATGGTGAAAATCAAAGAAATCACAGAAGAAGCCAAACTAAATGCAAATAAGGAGGCACGAAAAATTGTAATCCAATCCATTCAACGTGTTGCTACAGAACAAGCTGTTGAAAATGCGGTTTCTGTTTTTAATATTGATTCAGATGATATCAAAGGACGCATTATTGGTCGTGAAGGCCGAAATATCCGTGCCTTAGAGGCAGCGACTGGCGTAGAGATTATTGTTGATGATACTCCTGAGGCCATTATGCTTTCATGTTTTGATCCAGTTAGAAGAGAAATTGCTCGTTTGGCGCTACATCAGCTTGTAACCGATGGAAGAATTCACCCGGCCCGTATCGAAGAAATTGTTTCAAAGACCGGGAAACAGCTCGAAGAAGAAATCGTGGAGACGGGAAAAAGGACATGTATAGATTTAGGTATTCATGGATTACATCCAGCGCTCATGAAAATGGTCGGTAGAATGAAATACAGGTCTTCTTATGGTCAAAATCTTCTAAAACATTCTCGAGAAGTTGCTAATCTATGCGCGACGATGGCATCTGAACTAGGGTTGAATCCAAAAATAGCAAAGAGAGCAGGTTTATTACATGACATAGGGAAAGTTCCTGAGGATGAACCAGAATTACCTCACGCTATATTAGGAATGAAACTTGCTGAAAAATATGGCGAGAAACCAGATGTACTTAATGCAATCGGGGCCCATCACGATGAGATCGAAATGACAACACTTATCTCTCCGATTGTTCAGGTTTGTGATGCAGTATCAGGTGCTAGGCCAGGAGCAAGGAGAGAAATCGTTGAAGCATATGTGAAGCGGATTAAAGACTTAGAATCCTTGGCAATGTCTTTTGACGGTGTAGCAAGTGCCTATGCAATTCAGGCTGGCCGAGAGTTAAGAGTAATGGTTGAGTCAGATCGTGTTTCAGATAACAAAGCAGAAGAATTATCCTTTCAAATTTCTGAAAAAATTCAAACTGAGATGACTTATCCGGGTCAGGTTCGAATCACTGTAATACGAGAGAAAAGGTCTGTCCATTATGCCAAATAAAATTGACTACTTCATGTATTATTGTGTCCCAAATAATTTGAAAATTTGAATTTACTTAAGTCATTGGTTTTATGGGTATCGATTCTACAGATTGGATTCAATTGTTTTGGTCAATCTCTAATTCATAGAATTGAGAATAGCCCCTATCCTTCAAGTGTGCAGCCCGATACACTTTTTGTTTTTAGCGATGAATTGTTTACACATTCAGAGCTTTTACTTTTGCAAAGTATTCAGGGATTGTGTGCAAAAATAAAACCTAAAATATACCGAGATAAGGGCAGCGGAAGCTCCATTTGGATTCAAGATTTGAAGGATGAATATGGCGTACATGTTTCTTATGAAATGGACGGAAATATTGATACTGCGCTCACCTTGATACCCCCTGATGTTTACGGTTATATTTTATGTAATATGAACGATAACTCGAGCAATGTAGCCAATTCATTATGCGGCCCCTTTAATGCGCTAGCAGTAACACCAGAGCTACAAGTTCTAATTGAGAGCAAAGGCTACACTCAAATATTAGATGTGCGGGATAAAGATGAGCAATGGGTTATAGATAATTATGCTGCCTTGATGAATGAGCGAATTATTACCTACCAAAGGGAAGATAAATGTTTATTTCTCGGGGATTATTCCATCCTTTCTAATGCTCTGCATTTTTATGACGATATTCACAGCGCTACTACTGAAAATGCGTTTGCTCAATTGGAACCTAATTCTGTTCTATTTGGATGGGGAGATGATGAGTATCAAACAGTGGCGAAAGCTTCGGGATATTCAATTGGAGTTCATCCTGCTGATTGGGGCTTCAATATTTCCACTCTTACAAATTTTAATGCACAAACAAAGCAGCAAGTGAGCACCGCGGCGGCGGAAATTCAAGAAAATACGCATACGGTTTGTTTTTTAATGTCTGATGGTGATAATATTCAATGGATGCTCAATTTATTTGCAGAGGACAGTCGTTGGTTTGGTTCAGAAAATAGAGGGTTAATGGACATAGGTTGGACAATTCCCCCATCTCTTTCTGAAATTGCACCTACCGTTATGGCTAAAATATATTCGATGGCCGCTTCAACAGATTTAGGTAAAGATTATTTTGTTGCTGGTCCTTCAGGTCATACTTATCATTTTCCCGAATTATTTCCCGAGCTGGAAGCTTCTTGCGCAATAATGAATGGGTACCTCGAAAAGTCGGACTTAAGTATTGTAAATATACTTGGTAATGCATACAATGATTCTATCTACCAGCCCGAACTAAAAGAATACCTAAAGCAAGAACAGGTGGACGGTTTGTTTTATTACGATTATTCAAATTATAGTAGAATGAAAGGAAGTATGGACTGTTATGGGTTAAAGCCAATCGTATCGGCAAAATATAATCTATGGGGTGGTTTTGAGACTGGTGAAAGTTTGGCACAGAAGTTAAATAATGCCTCAAAGGATCCATATTCTGTAGAAGGATATACTTTAGTTGCTGTGCACGCTTGGTCGAATTCAGTGGATAGCTTGTTGTATGTTAATGCGCTACTTGATGAAGGAGTTCGTGTTGTAGCACCTGATGAATTTATTGCTTTAATTAGGGAGTCAATTTGCGCACCTCAAACACAGCATCAAATGAGTTTGGCAGCCTTTCCGAATCCGTTTTATGATCATATACAATTAACTGTTCAAGATTATCTTTCTGACGACTTTATAATTTCTCTTGAAGATGTGAGCGGAAAATCCGTCCCCGTCGAAATAGAAATAATAGAGACCTTGGATGGATGGATTTTTAATTTGAATACTCGTGGACTCGTTGCGGGTACTTATCTGCTTCACTTCATTACTCCAGAAGAAAACAAGACCTTAAAAGTTTTTAAATATGACTAAGGGTTTTTCTCTAACTCTCGTTCCGGTGAAGGCTCAATAAAAACTTTAAATCTTACAAGTTCTTTTCGTCTCCTGCTATTTGTATTAAGGTATATGATTCTATTTTGGAAATAGTATTTGCCTTTGGTATCGAAAACCACTTGAATTATCCCAAATTGCCCTGGAAGAATCTTGTCAGCTGGAAGGGTAACGTCGGTGCATGAGCATTCTGTCTCTGCTGAGTATATTTCTAAAGGAGCCTTCCCGGTATTTTTTACCTGGTAGCTAAACTTAAGAACCTCACCTTCTTTTGTTGGTGGAAATTTTATCGTTTTATATTTTACAGAAAAAACCGCCGATTGTCCAATGACAATGGCGGTTTTAAATAAGATGAATAAAATAAGTGTAGTTCTCACATTACATTTTTGCCGGAGCACCTGCGCTATTTACTGGAGCGCCACTTTTTGGTGCTTGGCCAACCTCTCCCTTGATTCGAAGAACTTTGGTAGCGGCATTAACAGCGTTAGAGGTAATGGTTACGCTTTTACTGATAGGTCCTGGTCTTTTCGTATCATACTTTACTTTAATCGTCCCTGTAGCGCCTGGGGCGATTGGTTCTTTCGGCCATGTTGGAACAGTACATCCACACGAACCCTTTGAATTTGAAATAATTAATGGTTGATCACCAGTATTTTTAAATTCAAACATACAATAAGGATCTCCGTTGTATTTGATTTTACCGTAGTCATGCACCTCTTTGGTGAATTCGATTTTTGCACCGCTTTGAACTTCAGCTTGTGCATTGACATTCATGGCTAAGGCAGCTATGAATAGAATGGATAGGATAAATAATTTTTTCATTTTGTTTTTTTTGATACCCTAAAATACGAAGAAGACTTCTCCTGAAAAAATAATTAACAGAACATTAACAACATCGGAAGGGTTGCTTTAAAAGGCACACGGGTCATATCTTTTAGCACATTTTAGCAACGTAAGCATCTTTTCATTTGGTTTCCAAGTCTCCAATACATGCTTCGGGTAAAAGTCTATTTAGGAATGAAAGAATCTGCCTGTTCACCTAAATTATTTTCACTGTTTAATAATTTTCGCTTTCGTACGTTGTTGAAAATTCTTTTTGAAAGTTTGAAAAACAAGTGTTAGAATTAAAATTAAACCCATCAAAAAACCAATGGTTGGAACTGTCGGGATATCCAAATAAATGGCTATACAATGGCCGATTATACAACTAACGACTCCAAAGGAGACAGATATTATCAGAAATCGAGATAGCTTTCTTGTGATAATATTTGCAAAAGAAGGCGGTATGACTATTAATCCAATAACCATGATTGCACCAACACTGTCGAAACTAAAGACAGTTGAAATGCTAGAAAGTCCCAAGAGTAGGTAGTTCCAAAATGTAATTGATACTCCCAAGGTTTGCGCATGACTTTTATCAAAGGTACTGATCTTAAAACCTTTTAAACCGAATAGTATGGTTAGTGTGACAATAACGGCAATAATCAATAGGTTAAATGTTGGAACGGGAATTGTGAAAATCTTTGGAAGAAGCGGAACGGTATTTATGTCACCGAAGAGCACACAGTCTACATCGATATCTGAATTTTTTGCAATTGATGTGATGAGTATAATGCCAATGGCAAATAGCAAAGTGTAAACAATCCCAATGGAACTATCCTTACCAAATCCTCCAAAGCGGTTCAGCCAATCGATGATAAGAATAGCAAAAATACCGAAGCCACTGGCCCCTATTAGCATCCAAAAAGAATTTATTTCTCCTGATATTAAAAAAGCAATTACTATTCCAGGTAATACAGAGTGGGATAGGGCATCACCAATTAAACTCATTTTTCTTAGTACCAAAAAGCTACCGAGCAAGCTAGAGTTTATAGCTATTATACAGGCTGTTAATATGATCCAAAAATCAAACATTAATTTTCTTTTTCCTTTAAATTATAAGAAGCATCTATTTTCGCCCTTATTTTTTTTGTGATTACTCCTTTTTTCGAGAGGAAAGCTGAAAATAAAGCAAAGCACGAGAGCACAACTATAATCCAGGGACCAGTAGGCATGTCTGCCGATAAAAAAGAAACAAAAACTCCCAAAACACTGCTTAGAGTTGCAAATAAACCAGATATTAAAATTGCCTTTTTAAAGTTATTGGTCCAAAAAAGCGCCGCAGAGGCAGGTGAAATCAGCAATGCACTCATTAAAATAATACCAACGGTCTGAATTCCGACGGCAGTGCTGATGATAACAAGGCCGGATATTAACCCTTGGGTTAACTTTTCGCTAAGACCTATTGTTTTGGCAAAACCAGCATCAAAAAGAGCTATTTTTAGATGTTGGTAAAAGATTAAGAGTGTTAAGATTACGAAAATAAAAACCGCTCCGAAAAGATATAAATCAGATTGAATAATTGTAGCGGCTTTTCCAAAAAGAAAATCTGTTAAGCCACTTTGATTGCTATTTCCTGAGTGTTGAATAATATTCAATAGAATCACGCCGAGGCTAAATAAAACAGATAATGAAATGGCAATGGAAGCGTCTTTTTTAATTCGAGAGATTCGGGAAATCCAATCAACCAGATACACAGCGACTGCTCCTGCTGCCATTCCTCCAATACTCAAATAGATGGGGTTTTTAACACCTGTAAACATAAATCCAATGCAAATACCTGGTAAAACGGCATGTGATATGGCATCCACGATGAGTGCTTTTTTGCTTAAAACGACAAGAACACTTACGATACCGCAGGTAAAGCCGAGCACTGAAGTTCCTATTAAAACATTATTAATGTTTGTATCTGCAAACGAAAAAAAATATAAAAAGTCACTCCAAAAATCCATTTATGATTCTCTTATCGGAAATTGTTGCTTTTGGATTGTTTGCCCAATTTGTTCAAGTGTTGTTAGGTTTCCATCGTATGTTTTTTGAAGCAATTCGGGTGTAAAAACATCTTTAATTGGACCACTTGCGACAATATTTTTATTGATTAGAATCATCCAATCGAAATATTCCGCGGCGCTTTGTAAATTGTGGTGAACAACAAAAATCGTTTTGCCTTCATTTTGAAGTTGAACTAAAACATTTACAATTGTTTTTTCACTAGCGACATCAACTCCTGCAAAAGGCTCGTCCATCAAATAAACATCCGCTTTCTGAGCCAATGCACGTGCTATAAAGACTCTTTGCTGTTGACCTCCTGAAAGCTCTGAAATATGTCTATCAGCAAAATCGAGCATTTTTACCTTAGTGAGCGCTTCCCTCGCAATTTCTTTGTCATTTTTAGTTAATCTTTTAAAAAGACTTTTACTTCCATAACGTCCCATTTCTACGATGTCAAAAACAGTTGCGGGGAAATCCCAATCAACTGATTCTTTTTGTGGTACATAGGCAATCTTTTTTCTTACCGACTCCAAATTTTCATTAAAAAATTTCACATTACCGCTTGACTTAGGTATGAGTTCCATGAGCGCTTTAAGTAAGGTAGATTTCCCAGCGCCATTAGGACCAACCAATCCGACCATACTTCCTTGTGGGATGCCAAAATTGGCATCACAAAGCGCAGGTTTGCTGTCGTAGGTAACGGTCAAGTCACGAACTTCAAGTATGGGGTTCTCCACTTTTTTAATCATCTTCCTAATCCGCTAACAATGGCATTCGTATTTTTTCTGATCATTTTTATGTACGTATCAGCACCACTTTTTGTATCCCCCAAACCATCACTATATAATGTACCTCCAATGGTAAGGTTTAATCCTTTGGATTGGCATCCTTCAATAACGGAATTGATATTTTTTTGTGAAACTGAATTTTCAACAAATATTGAAGGAATACTTCGAGCAACAATGAAGTCGGTGAGCTCTGTAATTCCCCTTATCGAAATGTCTGAGGCAGTAGAAATGCCCTGTATTCCTTTGACCTGTATACCGAAAGATCTTCCATAGTAACCAAATGCATCATGCGCAGTAATTAATACTCTGGCGTTGCTTGGTATTTTCGATATTTCGCTACGAACATAATTTTCGGTTTCAAGTAATTTTTCGGTGTAAGCGGCAGTAGCTGAGTCAATGTAATTTTTTGAATTTGGAAATTTCGCCGACAATTGTTCACCGGCTATGGTCACAGATGTTGAAAATAAATTTACATCATGCCAAAAATGCGGATCGTAAGCAGAGCCAAAGTCTGTTGTTTTTCTTAATCTCTCTTTAGGAACTAGATCTCCCAAGCTAATGACAAATCCTGATTTACCAATTTCTTCGATTGCATCGATTAAATTTGACTCAAAATCGATACCATTATATACTATCACATCAGCATTTTGCATGTTTTTTATTTCTGAGGTTTTGCTTTTGTAGGTGTGTGGATCTACTCCCGGACCCATCAATGATTTAACCTCAAAATTTGGGGGTAGAATATTGCTTATTGCGTCGGCAATTACATTTGTTGTACAAATGACCTTTTTATTTTCGCTTGATGGTTTATTGTCTCCACAACTTAATAAGAGACCAATGATTAAGATGAAAAAACCGGTGGGCATATATTTTCTTAGATTCATTTTCTTTTTTCTTCTTTGATTTCTCTGTTTGCACCAACACAAACAGAAGAGGGTACTATTTCTGTTTTTATTCAAATTATAAAGTTCATGCAGACACTTTTAGACATGAACGTAGTCTGCAAATATAACCCTATATGTAAACAACATGTATACCTAATAGGCGGTATTTTCATCTTCCCAAAACAAACCGCGCTGTTTTTCTTGTTCTTTGTTGGAGTAGTATTTTTTTACCTTTGCAAACAAAATTATTTGTTTTTTTATCGTAGTGTCGCACGGTTACCAATTCTAGGTCAGTATTATATTTGACCTCATAAGATGGGCTGAGTTGCTTTATAATGGATTCAATTTTATTCGCGTTGTAGTCTACCAAAAACGAAAAGCTCAATGCTGAATTTTGCATAATATTTATTTCTGCCTCAGCCTCTGAAAGTTTTAGGAATATATCACCTAAGTTTGCCTCAATCAAAAAGGAAAAGTCCTTCGGTGTAATTGAGAAAAGCACCTGATTTTTTTTAAAAATAAAAGATGGAATCATATGGTCATTTGATGTGTCAACATCGATTGTCGTCCCCTCCTCTGTGGGATGCATAAATGACTTAACATAAAGCGGTATCTTCTTGTTCTGAAGAGGTTTGAGTGTTTTGGGATGAATTACACTTGCACCGTAATAGGATAATTCAATCGCTTCTCTAAAGGATATTCGATCTAATTTTTGCGTGTCCTCGAAGAATTTTGGATCTGCATTCAGCATTCCGGGAACATCTTTCCAAATTGTTACAGATTCCGCATCCAAAGCATGCGCAAAAATGCCCGCGCTATAATCTGAACCTTCTCTTCCCAATGTTGTGGTTTCTCCCAAAGCGTTGGAGGATACAAATCCTTGTGTAACGATGATTCTGTTTGCATCTAAAGCCTCGAGGCAGTGAGTTTTAATCAATTCAATAGATGTTTGCCAATCCACGTTCGCCTTTTGAAACTGGTCATCTGTTTTAATCATCTTTCGTGCATCTGACCATTGGCTTTCTTTGAGGTCCTGATCTATTTTGAATTGAAGGATTAGACTAGATAAATGTTCTCCAAAAGAAATAAAGGCATCATAGCGCTGGCTTTTTGAATGATCACTTTTCTTTTGGTAAAATGCGCTAATGTCATCAAATATAAGGTCTATTTCATGTTTGATAGTTTCATATGCTTGGTTCGAAAAAAGTGTTTTGATCATCTCAATATGGAAGTCATAAAGTGCATCCTTTTGTGAAATGAATAGGTCGTGTTTTTCATTAAGAGCTGCTTCAAAAAGACTTTCTAATTTATTGGTTGTTTTGCCCATTGCAGAAACAACAACAACGATTTTTCGATTTGAATAAAGCTTTAAAATATTGATCACATTGTTTAAAGCTTTCGCACTTTTAACAGATGCACCTCCAAATTTGAAAACGAGAATTGAATTACTCTTTGGCTTCATTAATCTAATTTTTCCGTTAAGAAGTGTAGACCTTTTTTTGGCGATTTGCCTGCATAAAGGACATTGTAAACATATTCTAATATTGGCATATCCACTTTAAATTCTTTTTTTATCGCGTGCAAAGATTTGACTGCATAATAGCCCTCAGCTACCATGTTCATTTCTAGCTGGGCTGCTTTTGCGGAATAGCCTTTTCCTATCATGAAACCAAATGTTCTATTTCTTGAGAATTTAGAATATGCTGTAACCAGAAGATCCCCTAGGTAAGCACTTGTTTTGGTGTCTCTATGTATTGGATGTAGGGCATCTATAAACCTTTCTATCTCCCGAATTGAGTTCGAAATTAATACCGCCTGAAAGTTATCTCCATATCCTAAACCTGCCGAAATACCCGTGGCAAGGGCGTAAACATTCTTGAGAATCGCAGAGAATTCGGTACCAAATAAGTCATCGGATACAGAGGTCCTAATATATCTACATTCTAATTTTTTGGCCATTTCACTCGCAACGGATAATTCGGAGCATGCTACTGTTAAATAGGAAAGTCTTTCCATTGCAACCTCTTCAGCATGACAAGGGCCACAGATAATGCCAATTTTTGAATAAGGGATGCCAAAGTTTTTATGGAAATAACGCGCTGGAATTACATTCATCTCCGGAATCATTCCTTTCAATGCTGAGAAAACAAATTTATCTTGCAACGCCTCATTTTTAATTTCTTTGAAAGTATCGTGGACGAAGGCAGAGGGAACAGCAATCACAATTGTTTCAGCGTCATCAATGAGCGTATTTAGGTCGGAGGAAATAGTTATGTTCTCCATGTCGAACTCTGCAGACTGCAGGTATTTTGGATTATGGGAATGCAACTTAAGGTGCTCAATGGCAGATTCATCTCTCATCCACCAAGATATACTATTCTCATTTTGGCTTATAATTTTAATAAGCGCAGTTGCCCAGCTTCCCCCGCCAACAATGAGAATTCGTGAATTACGACCTGTTTCCATGCTGTAAAATTAGTATAATCTTGAAAGGAAGTATTTAATTAAAGTTGATTAGCTCTCCGGCCTTAAGTGATTTTGTGAGTTCATCACGTATTTTTTCAAGTTTTAATTTTGAATGTGGGTCGCCTCCGTAAGCTAAATCTTTAAGCTTGTAATATCTGTCAATTGAACGTCCAAATACATCCTGCTCAAGTTTCCCTTTTATTTCCATTATTTTAGAATTCACCCCTATTAGGTAGTGTTCAATTTCTCCTAGACGGGTTTTTTCATCGTTATCTAGCTCATCTTTCTTTAAGAGAGAATGATAATGTGGAAGCAGCTGATTCAGAAGAGTAATAAATCTTTCTAATTCCTCATCCAACTCCTCTCTATTGTCTCCAATTTCATCCATGGCATGGTGCTTAATTACCTAAATTTAAATATTTTGTCAGCCTTTGAAATGGATGAAAATAATTTTTACCATACTAGATTGTTAATATCTATTCGATAGGTCTTACATTTACGCTACTAATTTTTTAAAAATCAGAAAATGAATTCACCTATGTTGCTAAAATGGAAATCCCATGTTGCTCTTTATTCTTTTGTTGTGCTTGCTTTAACCTCTTATGCTCAGGTTGAAACACCCGAACTTAGTCCCCGATGTAACTTTACCCAAACAGTCGGTTTGACGGAGATAGCCCTTGACTATTCTCGTCCTTCTAAAAGGGGGCGAATTGTTTTCGGAAATATTGTTCCGTACGATAAAATTTGGCGTCTGGGGGCAAACAAAAATTCGACTATTCATATTTCAGAGGATGTATATTTTGGGAAAGACACTGTTTATCAAGGTAAATATGCCCTTTTTGCCATCCCAGGAGAGCAAAGCTGGGAGCTTATATTTTACGATGAAACAAGTAATTGGGGTACACCAGATACATGGAATGAAGCTAAAGTAGTATGTAGGTTAAAATCGAATGTAATATCCCTGAAATCACCCTTGGAAACCATGACCATCAGCATCGATGACATCGGTATAAAATCTGCAAATTTGAATATTAAATGGGATCAGGTAAGTGTTTCTTATCCATTTGAGTTGGATACAAAAAGCCAAGTCGTAAAGAGTATTGAATCAGTGATGTCAGGTCCAAGCGCTTCTGATTATTATAAATCAGCCAAATATTACTTGGTCGAGGGATTAGATGCTAAAAAAGCATTGGTTTGGATTGCGAAGGCCATTGAGATGCGTGGAACATCGGCCTACTGGATGACGAGGGTTCAAGCCGAGCTTTATGCAAGCCTTGGTAAATATCCTGAAGCAATAGAATCCGCAGAGCTCTCATTAGAGTCGGCAAAAAAATCAGATAGTCAGAGATATATCGCAATGAATGAAAAGTCCATTATTGAATGGAAAAAAAAGAAATAGAACGTGCTGGCCAAATACAAGTACCATCTTTTACTTCATTTTATTATATTCTTGTGGGGGTTTACTGGAATTTTAGGAAAGCTCATTTCCCTTGAGGCTTTATATATTGTATGGTATAGAGTTGGGATTGCCTCATTTGTTATATTCCTCTACCTTGCGTACAAGAAGCGGGTCTTGCGAATCCCAAAATCTCAGTTTTTCAAGGTTTCTTTTGTTGGATTTGTCGTTGCGGCGCACTGGGTCACTTTTTATGTCTCAATTCAGCTATCCACGGCATCCCTTGGCATATTGTGCCTCTCTACAACAACACTTCATGTCGCTTGGTTAGAGCCCATCATTATGAAGAAGAAATTTTCTTGGATAGAATTTCTTCTGGGGCTTGTCGTTGTGGGTGGTATCTACTTTGTTTCTGGGGATTTTTCTACGGATGAATATTGGGCTGTTTTGGCTGGAGGTATTTCTGCTTTTTTAGCGGCATTTTTTGCAGTATCCAATGCGAAATTGGTGGAAGAAATGCCATCTACCCATATAAGCATGTATGAACTTGCAATGGGCTTTGTTGGCTTGACGATATTCATGGCTATGACAGATAAGCTAGACCCCTCTATGTTTGTGATGACGATGTCCGATTTCTATTGGCTTTTGTTTTTGGCCATAATTTGCACTTCATTTGCTTTTTTGGTTACCATTGATATCGTGAAAAGACTCGGTGCGTTTACGGTTTCCTTAAGTATCAACCTAGAACCAGTATACACAATTATTTTGGCCATCTTTATTTTAAAAGAGCACGAGTTGCTTGGGTCCAATTTTTACATAGGATCAATTTTGATTATTCTCGTGGTCATTGCCAACGGCGTAATTAAAAATCAACAAAAGAAAAAGACAGTTCGAGCGTTGCACTGAAAAAACAAACCATGAAAGCAGCTCCTACAAAGAACAGAATTGATTCGCTCGACCTAATACGAGGGATTGCTATACTTGGTATTTTGATTATGAACATCACGTCTTTTTCGCATATTGGGGTGGCGTATATTAATCCAACTCTTGGGGCCGGTATTGACGGTGTAAATGGGTGGCTTCATTCTTTTGCCTTTCTCTTTGCGGATATGCGGTTCATGAGTATGTTCTCCATATTATTTGGTGCTGGAATGATGTTGTTTGTCCAAAACATCGAGAAGAGAGGATTGAAACCTATTACATACCACTACAAAAGAATGTTGCTATTGTTGGGATTTGGTCTCATACATGCACACCTAATTTGGATGGGCGATATTTTGGTCCCTTATGCCGTTTGTGGATGTTTGGTTTTTCTTATTCGAAACTGGAGCTCAAAACGTTTGGTGATTATAGCCTCCCTACTTTTTATGATTCCAATTTTTATGGACTTATTGACCTATTATGCACTATCACCCGCAGAATTAGAGGAAATTTATGGTCCTATTTGGAATCCCGAGTCAAGCAATATGTTAAAAGAAATTCAAGCATACCGGAGTTCTTACTTCGGGCAAATGCAAGCTCGATCTCAAGCTGCCTACTATCTTGAGACATTTCTATTCCTTTATGATGGTTTATGGCGCTATTCTGCGATGATGATTACAGGTATTCTTCTCTTTCGATTAGAATGGTTTAAAGCAATTAAAGGTGGGGTTTATTACTTGCGCTTTGGGCTGGTGTTTTTAATTATAGGGTTAGTCATTTCCGCCTCTGGTTTGTATCTCTCCTACGAGCGCCTATGGGAGGGAGCCTGGTCTATGACTGTTGGTCATCAATTCACTTATATTGCCTCTTTTTTTATGGCCGTATCCTACATTTCTATTTTGGTATTCTGGTCAACAAAAGGTTTTGGTGCTCGATTGCAAAATTTACTTAAAAAAGTGGGCCGAATGGCCTTTACAAATTATATCATGAGCTCAATCGTTTGTACCTTCATTTTTTATGGGCATGGCTTCGGTTATTTTGCAAAATTTAATCGTCTTGAACAATGGGGAGTTGTTCTTTTTGTTTGGGTGCTAATTTTCATACTATCAACTTGGGTAATGAACAGATATAGACAAGGTCCTCTTGAATTGATATGGCGAAAACTGACTTATTTTTAGCTGATGTCGTTGAACTTCCTGTTCTTGCTTTTGTTTCTTTAAGAATACCCTATTTATGCGGTAAAGAATTTATAGAATTCTTTAATTTTGTAAAACTTTTAAATGAAGAAATGATTAAAACAGACATTATCATAATCGGGGCTGGTCCAGTGGGTTTATTTACAATTTTTGAAGCAGGTCTTTTAAAGCTAAAGTGCCATTTAATAGACTCGCTTCCTATTCCGGGAGGACAGTGCGCAGAAATTTATCCAAAGAAACCTATTTATGATATTCCGGGTTTTCCATCCGTGCTTGCGGGAGACCTTGTAGATAACCTTATGGTTCAAGCTGAACCTTTTAAGCCTGGATTTACTCTGGGTGATGCAGCAGTTTCCATCGATAAGCAGGAAGATGGTTCTTTTATTGTGACGACGAAGAGTGGGGTTGAACATGCAGCACCAGTAGTAATGATTGCCGGAGGTCTTGGTGTATTTCAGCCGAGAAAACCACCGATTTCCAATATCAACGATTTTGAGGATAAGGGGGTTGAGTACATCATAAAAGATCCAGAATTTTACCGAGGTAAAAAATGTGTGATTGCTGGTGGAGGTGATTCTGCCTTAGACTGGTCAATCTTTTTAGCAGAAAAGAAAATTGCTAAAGAGGTGGTGCTCGTCCACAGAAGCAGCTCGTTCAGAGGGCATCTTGACTCTGTTCAGCGTGTCATTGATTTAGCGGATCAAAAGCAAATAAAATTAGTCACAGAAGCTGAAGTTGTTGGTTTAAACGGCGAATCAAAATTAGAAAGCTTAACCATAAAACATCAAAAAGAAGGAAGCTTTGAGGAGCTGACTGATCATTTTATACCTCTTTTTGGTTTAAAGCCATCCTTAGGACCTATTGCTGATTGGGGCTTGGAAATTGAAAAAAATGCGATAAAAGTAGATACGACAGATTATTCTACGAATATCCCGGGAATTTATGCCATAGGTGATGTAAACATTTATACAAATAAGCTTAAGCTTATATTGTGCGGATTTCATGAGGGTACCTTGGCAGTTCAGTCTGCTTTTGCACGAATTCACCCTGATAAGAAGAACATTTTGAAGTATACCACAGTGAATGGAGTTCAAGGATTTTAAAATTTTGAATTCCCTATCTTTGGCCTACTAGTCAAATAGTTATGGGGCGTTATTCTCTTAATACTTTAATTTTATTTGGTGTTCTATCCATATCAAGCATTCTTGTCGTGCAATTGGTGTGGGTCCGAAAGACCATGGAGCTTCAGGACATCAATATTGCAATTCAAGAGAAAGAGGATAGTCTCAATATCAAGGAGTTTTCAGAGCAGAGTCATGTAGCATTGCGAAATGTATTGGAGAAAATCAATACAAACCTTGCTGATAGTTCTGAGCTTTACGGAGCAGTCAAGCAGATTCGTTCCAATCGATTTATGGTTGATATCAATGAGGAGCTTCAACCGTTTTACCTTGAGACATTATTAAAAAAATCCTTTTATGCACAGAATATTAATCAAAATTTCGTGTACGGAATTTATGATTGTTTTACGGACTCAATTGTTTACGGAAACTTAATTAAGTTTTCAAAGGATTCGTTGTATGAGCCATCTTCCAAAAATCAAGAGGGAATCACCTCTGAAAATGTGACCATTAAAAATGACGGGCATTATTTCACTGTGTTTTTTCCAAATATTAGGGCAGAGCCTATTGTACCCGTTAAGTTCATCTCCCCGTGGATTTATATTGGTATCATTGTCTTATTGGTTGCTTTCTTTTTCATATATTCTTTGGTGATTATTTTTCGACAGAAAAAACTATCAGAGGTGAAGAACGATTTCATCAATAATATGACACATGAGCTAAAAACACCTATCTCAACCATTAGCTTATCGTCTGAAATGCTTTTGCAAGATGCTCAAACCTCTGCCGATAAAGTTAAAAAGTATGCAGGCATTATTTACGACGAAAATAAGCGCTTAGAGCAGCAAGTTGAGCGGGTTTTAAATGTTGCCAAGCTTGACAAAAATGAGCTTGTATTGAATAAAGAAAAATTTGATTTGCGTGAACTTTTAACCCAGTTAAAGGAAAATTTTGAAGCATTTCAGACTGAAAAAACAAGCCAGCTA
This sequence comes from uncultured Flavobacteriales bacterium, assembly GCA_913051935.1. GTDB lineage: Bacteria > Bacteroidota > Bacteroidia > Flavobacteriales_D > Crocinitomicaceae > UBA952. The sequence goes on along the minus strand of CAJXCU010000010.1, from coordinate 14,882 downwards.
AAACTCAATTTATCGACCACCTCTCATATCCTTTTGGCGGACCGTGTTCACCTGACCAATGTGTTTTACAATCTGATGGACAATGCTGTAAAGTACAGTGAGGGAGATGTTCAGATTTCAATTAAAACAGAGGTGTCTTCGCAGTACATTTCGATTGATTTTTCAGATATGGGGATTGGTATAAGTAAAGAACATCAAAAGGCGATTTTTGATAAATTTTTCAGAGTCCCTACGGGTAATGTGCATAACGTCAAAGGTTTTGGACTTGGTTTATACTACGTTCAGCTCATCGTTGCGGGACACAAGGGGAAAATTTCTGTCAAAAGTAATATAGGTGAGGGGACCACCTTCACACTAAGGTTTCCTTTATAGTCCTTTTTTGAGCTTGCAGTCCGGCTGAGGGAAAATACCTTTACGTATCATTTCTTTGCGCTTTCCATTTAAGCTGAAAGATTCTTTTAAATCCGAATAGGGGACCCTAACAAGAATTTCATACCTTCTTCTTTCGAGTTTTTTTACTTGATATGTTGAGGTATATTCTCTCGACCCAATTTTCAATAATATATTTTCTTTATTCAGGTCCACTGATATGGGACTAGCTTGAACGGTCAGTAGTTCTTGTCCAATGTTGATTTTATAGGCCGGTACAGTACCTTCATAGCGACCAAGGTCTTTTCGCTTAATCTGAGCCATTAAGCCAAATGAGGTCATCAGTAAATAGGAAAGTACAATCGCTTTCATAGAATTAAAATTAATACAATTCTGCGTATTTTAATGGTTATTAACTTGTTAAAAAAACCTTGTCTTTCCTTGAAAAATCTGTGCTAAAAAATTCTATTTTTGAAACATGAGACAATACCATGATTTGCTCCAGCATATTTTAGATAATGGAACAACAAAAGAGGATAGAACTGGGACTGGGACAATTTCCGTTTTCGGCTACCAGATGCGTTATGATTTAAGTGAGGGATTTCCATGTTTAACTACCAAAAAGCTCCACTTACGGTCCATAATTCACGAATTGCTATGGTTCCTAAAAGGGGATACCAATATTGGTTATCTAAAAGAAAATAAGGTCTCAATTTGGGATGAATGGGCAGATGATAATGGTGATTTGGGTCCTGTTTACGGATCTCAATGGCGCAGCTGGCCAACTGCGAATGGAGAGAGTATAGATCAAATTAAGCAAATACTTAGGCAAATTAAAGAGACCCCCGATTCCAGAAGAATCATTGTTTCAGCGTGGAATGTAGCGGAAATACCTGGAATGGCCTTACCTCCTTGTCATGCCTTTTTTCAATTTTATGTCGCCAATAATAAGCTCAGCTGTCAGCTCTATCAAAGAAGTGCCGATACCTTTCTAGGAGTGCCGTTCAATATTGCCTCTTATGCACTTTTGACAATGATGATTGCTCAAGTTTGTGATTTGGAACTGGGAGATTTCGTTCATACACTCGGTGATGCCCACCTTTATTCCAACCACCTTGATCAAGCTCGACTTCAGCTAGAGAGAGATTTTAGACCGCTTCCCACAATGAAAATAAATCCCGAGGTGAAAGATCTTTTTGAATTCAAATTTGAAGACTTTGAATTATTGAATTATGACCCTCATCCACATATTAAAGCTGCAGTGGCCATATAATGAAAGTATCTTTAATCGTAGCAATGGATAAGAATAGGGGGATTGGAAAAAACAATGACCTTATGTGGCATCTACCGAATGATATGCGGTTTTTTAAGGAAAATACGGCACATCATATTGTGGTCATGGGAAGGAAGAATTATGATTCGATACCAGAGAAATACAGACCTCTGCCAAATCGAAGGAATGTTATCCTCACGCGCAATTCCAACTTCAAAGCGGAAGACTGTGATGTGTTCAACTCCTTAGATGATGCCCTTGGGGCATATAAACACGATTCAGAAAAAACCATTTTTATTATTGGTGGGGGACAGATTTATACCCTGGCTTTAGCACAAGAAGTTGTGGATGAAATGTTCATCACGCATATCGATGGCGATTATGATGCAGATACTTTTTTTCCAGAATTTGACGAAAGTAAGTGGAGCAAAGAATTGGTGCTTAAGCAAGAAATAGACGACCGTCACAAAAACAGCTTCGAAGTTTTCCGTTATACATTTGACAGGTAAAAAACAGCGCAAAGTGCCGCAGTTTCTGTCCGCAATCTATTTTTACTCAGCTCTATTTCAATGTACCCAGAAGACTTGGCATTTTCAATTTCTTTGAGCGAAAAGTCACCTTCAGGTCCGATAAGAATAGGGGCAACTTGCGATATTGTTTTGGCATGTTTTTTTTTTGCCTCGTAGCAATGACCAATATACCCATTAGGTTCCTTTTTAATAAATGTCAAAAAAGGGACGGGAGTTTCAATCGTAGGGAGATAGTATCTCTTTGATTGCTTCAATGCCGAAATGGCTATTTTTTCCAGTCTTTTTTGATTGATTGATTTGCGTTCACTGTTCGTACAATTAATAAGAGAAAGCTTTGAAAATCCCAGCTCTGTTGCCTTCTCGAGAAACCACTCTAGACGGTCACTACTTTTTGGAATCGCCATGGCTATATGAAGCGCTTTATTTTGCGGTTCATGATATGTACGCTCAATGATTTTAACCCTACATTTTTTGAAGTGGTGGTCTATGATTTCACAAATGAATTGTCCTCCCTTTCCATTTACGAGTTCAATTCTGTCTCCATTTACTTTTCTTAATACTTTAATGCAATGTTTGGATTCAAGCTCTGAGAGCGTGTATTCCGAATGCTGCATCGTACAGTCTGGAGCATAGAAAATCATGGGTTTAATAATTTAAAAACCATTTCTTTCATTAGCTCTGCTTGGCTTGAACTTGTATTACCATAGCCCTTTGACTTTAAATCATATTCTTGAAGAACTTCCATATTAAATGCGATTTTTTTGGGGCTAAATTTTGCTTTCGCTTTATTAAGCTCTCCAGCAACAAAAGGATGAACGCGTAGTTCTTTCGCAATGGCCTCTCTAGCAGTAAATTTTAAGAAGTGAATTTTGAGTATGTTTGAGAAAAATGTAAAAAGTGAAGAAACAACTGTGGTGATGTGGGCGGCTTTTGGATTCATCTCAAAATAGTGAATGATTTTAAATGCTTTGTGGATGTCTTGTGCTGCAACGGCATTGGTAAGCTCAAATAAATTATAGTCTTTAGAGATCCCAATGTTTTCCTCTATATGCTTTTCATCGAGTGCTGTCCCTTTTGGATAGATGATTCCCAGCTTCTCAACTTCATTAACGATGCGTCCAAGGTCATTGCCTAAAAACTCGTTGAGTAGCATTGTTGCTTTTGAATTTAGACTAAATCCGCGTCCGGTTACATAGCGTTGAATCCATTCGTTTAGTTGGTATTCTTTAATTTTTTCAGAGAGGAATACCGTACCTTGTTTTGCGACAAGCTTGAGTGACTTTTTACGAGCGTCGTACTTTTTATACTTATAGCAAATCACAAATATTGTCGTAGGGTTTGGGTTTTCAAAATAGGGGCATAGTGCTTCGAAATTTTTAAAGTCTTGCGCCTCTTTTAATACAACTAGACGTTTTTCGCTACCCATTGGAAATGACCTTAGCTCGTTGACAAGGATATTCAAGTCGGTACTCTTGCCATAAAGAATACCTTGGTTGAATTCTTTTTCATCATCCTTTAAAACATTGTCAATTAGTGCATTTGAGATGAGGTCAATAAAGTAGGGTTCCTCACCGTGCAGCAGATAAATGGATTGAAAAGATTTTTTTTCAATTTCTTTTAGAATCAGCCTTTCATTCATGCTTTTTCTCCCAAATTTGAATCAGCTCGATCAGCGTACGCACAGACTTTTCCATGTCCTGAACAACCACATATTCTTGTCTTGAATGTATCGCCATTTCACCAGTGAAAATATTTGGACAGGGCATCCCCATAAAGGACATCCGGGATCCATCAGTGCCCCCACGAATGATTTTATATATTGGTTTTACACCAACTTTCTCCATGGCTTCCCCTGCATAGTCGCAAACCTGAGGGTGCTCATTGAGAATTTCCTTCATATTTCTGTACTGCTCGAAGATTTCAATATTATATTCAATTCCTGGATGATTATCAGCAATTGACTGCATGGTTTCAGAAATCAATTTTTCGTATTCTGCAAGTTTTGATGTCTGATGATCACGAATGATAAATTCGACAGAAGCTTTTTCAAGCGCACCTTCAATTGCGAATGGGTGAATAAAACCTTCTCTATTCGATGTGGTTTCCGGTGTTAAGCTATCTTTTGGTAATGAATCTACGAGCAATGCTGCCATCTTAATTGCGTTGACCATTTTTCCTTTTGCATAACCTGGGTGTGCACTCAAACCCTCTATGGTCACCTTCATACCATCTGCTGAAAAAGACTCATCTTCAATGGAGCCCTCAGGTCCTCCATCCAAAGTATAGCCGAAGTCCGCATTAAGTTTTTCCATATCGAGGTGATCTACTCCTTTGCCAATTTCTTCATCGGGAGTAAATAATATTCTGATGTCTCCATGTTTTAATTCCGGGTGTTCTAGCATGTACTTGGCAAAATCCATTATGATCGCGATACCCGCCTTATCATCGGCGCCAAGGAGGGTTTCACCACTTGCTGTAATTATATCGTCTCCATATTTCCCCTGAAGGTAGGTTTGTTTTTCTTTGGTTATAATTTGCGTTGTGTCGTCTGGAAGGACAATTGGTTCACCTTGGTAGTTTCTGTGTACCATTGGTTTTACGTTTGTTCCACTACAGTCAGGTGCGGTATCCATGTGAGAGCAAAAGCATATGGTTGGTACATTAGACTTTTCAGAGTTAGAAGGAATTGTCGCAAAAACATATCCCCATTTATCCATTTCAACGTCTGAAGCCCCCATCGCTTTAAGCTCATCAACCAGAAGACGACCAAGGTCTTTTTGTATTTCTGATGATGGGAAAGTGGTTGAATTTGGATCTGCTGTGGTATCTATCTTTGCGTACCTAATGAATCGTTCTTCTACAGTATGGTTGTACTTCATACCCCAAATATACGAATCCTATCCCTTCAGATTTAACTACCTTGAATGATGTTTCTTAGAAGTGTTAATTCCTCTACTTTTTCCGAGTTTCCGACCCGCTGAAAGGAAGATATTAGATTGTTGAGCATCCTTTTGATAATTGCTGAGTTTGAGCATGGCTCAAAGTATTCTCGTCTGTGCGGTAGTTTTAGTTCATCGAGAAATTGTTTGATTTCATTCGTATTGAAAATTACACCATTAGAAAAAGCATTGATGTAGCATAGTACCCCGAATTCATTTTCTTCATTGATCATTGCCACACTTCCTCGCGTATCGATGTAAGCCAATACAAAGTGATTAGGAAGATTTACCCCATAGATTGGAAGATCCAATGATTGTGCGATAATGCTATACAATAAACATATGCTCAAGGGATTGCCCTTTTTACTTTCTAGTACTGTATTGATATATGAATTAACAGGCGAGTGGTAGTTTTTGCTATCACCATGAAATTTATGTGCCTTGAAAAAGATTCGATTGAAAATTTTCACTTGCTCATAGGCGGTCAAATGATCGTTGAGCTCCAGCCAGATATCCTGTCTGATGGTTTGAATAAAGCTTCGTATTGATTCCTCATCTAAGCCAGGGTACTGGTATTTTGCCACAATGATTGCTCCATCAAGTAGGTCCTTTTCATCACAATTGTTCCATTTTTCGAGACTCGTCTTGACCTCTTCAAATTGGATATCATGAATAATATTTTCAATTCTACTTTGAAAAACTAAACCGTAGTAGTCTTCTTCCCAAGACTTCTCGAGGTAAGGAATGGCAGTGCTACCACATTTTATGATTTCATCACGCACATGGAGGAACACATCTTCATCCGGGTCATCAATTAGCTTGACAAGTGCTGAAATGGAAGGTTTTGCCTTACTCATGTAACAAATATATTGAAGGAGTCCAATCGTTCATCATAGCCGTAAATTGTTTATCAATGCTAAAATGTTAATTGCAGGATGAAACCATTTTGACTTTATTCCGTTAAACGATGTTGTATTTAGATTAACTTTGCTACAGGTTAATGAAATCAAGGGGGCTCCGGCCCCCTTTTTTTATTCAGATTTCGTCAGTTTATCGAGTTTTTTTAGGGCGATTTGATTCTCAAGACTCGAAAATGCTGCCTCAATTTTTTGTTTTTCTCTCTTTGTCAAATGCCATGATAAAGAAATTCTTTCGTTGTAGTCTTCTCTCAAATTAAATGTGATTTTATCGACAGGAAAGTCAAAACTACTTTTACAAAGTTTGATGAGCTGCTCTTGATCGAGGTCCTGTGTTCGCGTAAAATTGGTGAGCAAATTGCCAAAAGGCAGAAAAAGTTTATCCATCAATGAAACCTCTTTATATTTTTCATTACTCATGATTCTTTTGGTATCTCTAATTTCAAGGATAATGATACCTGAGGTGTTTTTAAGTATCCAATCGTTTAGTGCGAAAAGGTAATCTACGGAAACCTTTCCGCCGTAATTATCTCTGATCCCGGCATCCATGAGCTGTATTTCTGGTGTTGTAGGCATTGCCATCATTGGCATGATCATAGGAAAGGTAGCACTTGCTCTTAAAACGGAGGAAAATCTGATTTCATTAGGGTTGTTCTTTTTGAAAAAGGACTGGAAATCAATGTTTTCAAAGCTGGTATTCAGATTATTTCCAATCATGAAGCTTAAGTTTTGTGCAGAAATTAACATTCTTCTACCGTCATTCACGATGGTAGGACTAAAAATCATGAGCGGAATACTGCTCGATTGCTCATATTTTTCATAATATCCGAGTGGATGCTCTAGATAGTTTTGAAGGTTTTGGTGAAGCTCTGCTTCAAATTCGCTTCCTCGTTCTTGGGTATATTTTTTTCCATTGTAGGTAAGTTCCTTGTAACGCATAAATAGATCGCTGGTTGAAGCTGAGAAAGACAATCTGTTTAAAAGGTCCTTGCTGAGACGAGATTTAAAAAACAAGTTGTCTCCACGAAGTGTTTTTAGTTTTTTGCGAAGATTGATTTCACGAAAATAGGCTGCACCAATCATGCCTCCCGAAGCACCTGTAATCATCTGAAGGTGTTTGCTCAGCTTTGAATTGAGCATTTCGTCTGCATTTGAAAGTACGGTAAAGGTCCATAATGCGCTCCTTAAACCTCCACCAGAGGTATTTACAATAATGAGTTTGGGTTTTTCTTCACCCGTTGATCTTTTCCAATGCTCGAGAATTTTAATGATGTTTTTTTCCGAGGTGCTATCTGTTGGCGCGAGCTTATGGTTTTTTCTGATGTTTTCTGGACTGTAATTGATGATGCTTTCCTTACTATAATCTAGACCTAAAGCAAAACTTGTATAGCGAAAAAGATCCACCCTTGAAGAGAGAAAAGACATTAAAATCACAATGAAAAAAATCAGTGGATAGGTCCATCTGTGAAACCAAGAATTTAATGCACCTATGACCATTGATAATATAGTTAGGAGCATCAAAATGCTCATTGCTGCTGGCACCTCAAAAAGCGAGTAGTTCCGAAAAAAGCTTAAGCTAATGAATGCAGTGATGGTCAATACCTCAAAAATAAATGCATTGATTCTCGTTTTAGAAAAAACACCTTCCACAACACCTTTATCCAGGTGGGCGACACTTCTGCTTTTGTATAGCTTGAAACTTCGACCTATGTAATATATGGGACGCGTCCTTTTTTCACGAAAGTAATTGTACCATTTTTGCCCGATTCCTTTGCTTGTAATTGTTGATACTGGATTTGATTCTGTGATAGAGTCGTCCGCATCCTTGTTGGTTCTGAGTGGAAAAAAATACAGTATACTTAAAAATATAAAAAGAGAGAAGCCAATGAAAAAAGATACATTGTAAATGAGTACATCACTAGAACTCGCAAGTTCCTCATTCAGCTGAAATTGAGACATTTTTACTAAATAAACGATGATGTAGCTTAATGGAAGCAAGAAATTATTGATACAAAAACGAAAAAATGGTGTAGAAACAACGACTAAAAAGGGAAATCTTGGACCGAGTTTAATGTAGCTGTATACGTTAAAAGCCATACAAAAACCTCCAACCGAGAATCCTAATAATGCGAAGGACCATAAACCAACCTCACCAAGGTAGTCTGGTGAATAAAAAAGATACGGGACACCGAAATTCGAGCCAAGTAATCCAAAAAGTATGCTGAAAAGAAGTGCCCAATAGAGAAGACCGAAAAAATTGTACTTAATGTGAAATTTTAGCAACACAAATGGAAAGAAATCTCGGACAAGTTTTAGATTTTTAAGCATTACTATAAGATACTAAAGAAAACTCAAAATTAAAAATGTCTACCCCTAAAAATTTAGAACCGGTTTGATAAAGCGTTCATTGTTTTTAAAAAGTCTTCTTGAATTGCATTATGCTCTACTTTATTGTCTTTTATTTTCCAGCTACCATTTACGATCGTTCCCTTATTCATTGTTGGGTCAGAGGCATATACAAGGGTATTTGTTAAATTTTGTTTGCCTGTCATTTGAATTAATGGATGTTCAGCAGACATAACAAATGCATTAAGTGGTTTTCCTACTTCAAAATAATGCTTTATTTCTGAACCCATAGCTCGTCTGCCATTTCGCAATACAGCGTCAATAGCCAATGCCCCATTATCTCCGGATGTATTATTTCCAAATGTATTTCGGCTATGTGAAATCAAGCGTTGGCCATAATCTAGAATGCGTAATTCTTCGAAGGGATTGAGTCCAATGTGGCTATCAGTTCCAATCGACCAATTTCCCTTATGAGTCAAATATGAATCAAGCGGAAACAAACCATCTCCCAGATTCCCTTCGGTTGATGGGCAGAGTACAACATTTGTTTTTGATTTTGCCAATCCTGAAACTTCATTATCATTGAGATGTGTGGCATGTACGAGGTGAAAATCCTCATTTATCTCCATATTTTTCAAGAGCCATTCTACAGGCCTCAAACCAGTATGAGCTAAACATGACTCGATTTCCTTAAGCTGCTCTGCAACATGAATGTGAAAGGGAACTTTATGCTGTCTAAATTCTGCCAATCTGATAATGTTATCTAAGGCGACTGCACGCATGGAATGTACACCAAGTCCTACTGAGCAATTAGCGTAGTCAGTCGCCATTGTTTCTACCTGGTGGTAGAGCTCTAAGTAGTCATCTAATGATTTTGAAAGGAATCTTTTTTGGTCTGCTTGCGCGGGAATTCCAAAACCACCTTGTTCGTAATAAATTGGAATAATGGTCAGGTTGATTCCAGCCCTTTCAGCGGCTCTCGCAATCCGTTCACTAAGCTCCGCTTTATTTTGATAGGGCTGGCCATTTTTATCATGGTGGACATAATGAAATTCCGCAACGTGGGTGTAGCCGTGTCTTAACATCTCTTGATAAAGCATGGCGGCGATGGATTCCATTTGTTCTGGACTCATGGATAAAGCCAAATGATACATGGACTTTCTCCAGCTCCAGAAGTCATTCTTTTGTTGATTGGGTGCATGAAGCTCTGCCAAACCAGCCATTGCATATTGAAAGGCATGCGAATGGGCATTTTGAAACCCGGGTAGCGCATAATCTTTGCAGTCTTGGTTATCACAATTTGAGGAGATATCTGTCAGAATACCGTGACTGTCTGTTGTCAGAATTACGTTGTCATGCCACCCATCGGATTGTAACAAACCCTTAAAAGAAAATTTAGCCATTCAATTGCGATATTAATTTTTCAAAAGTATTTTTTAATAATTTTTTTACACGCATTGCTTTTACGGCATCATAGCTTGTTTCTTTATTTGACATATAGAGATCTTTGCACATCTCAAGCTGAAGTGCATGGATGTTTTCGTTTGGATTTCCTTTCGAGCGTGTTATGTATCCGCCTTTAAAGGGGGTATTGTGCTTGACCTTAAATTTATCTGAAGCAAGGCATTGAAGCGTGCTATTAATAAAAGTTCTTCCTGCGGTTTTTAAATCATCGTTCCCTAAAATTAGGTCGGGAAAATCTTCTTTTTGAATGGTTTTTACATTCCGACGAATAGAATGTGCATCCCAAAATAAGACCTGTCCAAATTCTTCCTTACACGATTGAAGAAGCTCATCTATTTTATTGTGGTAAGGCCAATAATATTTTTCAAGTCTTCTCTCAACTTCCTGCTTATCTGGCCGATCAGCTTCATTTATATAGAGCTCTTCACCAAAAAATGTCGTAGTGGGGCATAGGGAGGTGATGATTCTACCATCATTGTATAATGATTGGTTTTCCGGCGTTCTATTTAAATCAATCACCCATCTCGAATAGACCGCTTTTATGATCGTAATACCCATTTCCTCAGCAAAATCATAAAGGATGTCTAAAAACCAATCTGTATCATCAGGTGCTTTTGTAAGATGTGGCTCAAAATAATTTTTGAGTTCAGAAGGGAATTTTATTCCACAGTGGGGAATGCTCAGTACAAAAGGAACTTTTTGGGCCTGAGGATGAATGAGCTCATAGGGTTGAATCGAATAGGTCATTTTTCGCTTTTTGTTCTTCAATAAAGGTCACTGATTTTTGAGGGGACTTTTATTGGTTTCATAGACTGCGCATCAACAAAAACAAGTTCTGTATTCGCTGTTGCAATTAAGGTTGAATTTTCGTCTCTAATTACGTAACCAAATTCAATTCTTGCGGATTCTATTTTTGTAATTTCAGTCTCTATTTTTAGCAAATCATCATACCGGGAAGGGGCAATATATTTAATAGAAAACGACCGAACTGGGAGTAATATTCCTTCAGATTCTAAGGTTTTGTATGAAACCCCTTTACTTCGAAGTAGCTCTACTCGAGCGACTTCTAAAAATTGTGCATAGTTTCCGTAATAGCAAAAGCCCATTTGGTCGGTTTCGCCGTAACGGACCCGCACTTCCGTGGTATGTTTTAAATTTCGTTCCATTTTACTTTCAATAAAACTAAAAATTTATTACTTTACAGAGAAGAAACTCTCACTTTTCTAGAAAGAAAATTTCTCTTAAGAAAACATTTTAAAAAGTCAATACCCCTAGTGGTTTTTTTTTAACTTTTTTATGAGAACATTTGTACTATGCAAAAGCGAGGTAAAAAACAATGATTTTTACCGAAGCTTAAATGACCAAACTATTAATTTTTAACTATGAGTGAAAACCACGAGGGTGCATGGGAGTCATGTCTGAAAGTAATTAAAGACAACATTTCATTGCAAGCGTTTAAGACTTGGTTTGAACCGATTGTTCCGGTCAAACTTGAAAAGGCCGTTTTAACGATTCAAGTTCCTTCATATTTTTTTTACGAATGGTTAGAAGAAAACTACATTACACTTCTTCGCAAGGTTGTTAAAAAACAATTAGGAGCAGACGGTAGTTTAGAATACAGCATTGTTATGGAGAATAATAATAAATCCTCAAATCCTTACACTGTTAAAATCCCGGCGCACAGCTCGAATTCTTTAAAGAATTCACCTGTAAATGTTCCAATCAGCGGTAGTGAAAAGCAGATTCGAAATCCCTTTGTGATCCCAGGCTTGAAAAAGTTAAACATTGAGTCGAATCTTATTCCAGCTTTTACCTTTGATACTTTTGTGGAAGGAGAATGCAATCGATTGGCAAGGGCTTCTGGTTTTGCAGTTTCAAACAAGCCAGGTGGTACGGCCTTTAATCCGTTATTAATATATGGAGGGGTTGGTCTTGGTAAAACACACTTAGCACATTCCATTGGTATTTCAGTCAAAGAAAACTTCCCGAACAAAACTGTTCTTTATGTTCAGTCTGAAAAGTTTGCGCATCAGTTTATAGATGCGATTAAGAACCAATCAACAAATGACTTCGTTCACTTTTATCAAATGATTGATGTCTTGATCATTGATGATGTTCAGTTCTTTGCAGGAAAAGAAAGAACACAAGATGTTTTCTTTTCAATATTTAATCACCTCCACCAAAATGGAAAACAGATTGTGTTGACCTCCGACAAAGCACCGGTTGAAATGCAAGGAATGGAGCAACGTTTGTTGTCTAGGTTTAAGTGGGGCCTTTCGGCGGATTTAGGAACACCAGATCTCGAAACAAGAATAGCTATTCTTCAAAAGAAAATGTACGGCAGTGGGATTGAGCTTCCAAAAGAAGTTGTTGAATATTTGGCTTACTCCATTAACACCAATGTAAGGGAAATTGAAGGTGCTTTAAATACATTACTAGCCCAAGCTTCACTGACCAAGAAAGCAATTACGCTTGAGCTTGCGAAGCAAATGGTAGATAAGTTTGTAAGAAGCACGGCACGTGAGGTATCCATTGAATACATCCAAAAAGTCGTATGCGATTACTTCGACCTTCCAATTGAAATGCTGAAGTCTAAAACAAGAAAACGTGAAGTCGTTCAGGCTCGACAGATCTCGATGTACTTCTCTAAAAAGATGACAAAATCCTCATTGGCCAATATAGGTGCGCACTGCGGAGGAAAAGACCATGCCACGGTACTTCATGCTTGTAGAACGGTTGTTAACCTATCTGAAACAGACAAGCAATTCAGACATTACCTTGAGGAGCTTGAGAAAAAATTAACCATTCAATAAATTTATTTTCTATGTCTTTTCCCTATTATACAGAGCTTATCCTTTTTGGCTTAGTCGTTTTTTTGTTGCTAAAAACCTTTATTGTTGTTAAAGAAGCCTCTGCAGCCGTAATTGAAAGGTTTGGTAAGTTCCAATCGATACGTAAATCTGGTTTATCTCTGGTAATTCCTTTTATTGATAACCGAACTGCAACTGTTAATCTTCGTGTTCAGCAGCTAGATGTAACTATTGAAACAAAAACATTGGATAACGTATTTGTGAACCTTCAGGTTTCTGTTCAGTATCGTGTAAGGCGAGAGTTCGTAAAAGAAGCCTACTACTCTTTAGACAATGCTAAAAATCAGATTGCTTCATATGTTTTTGATGATGTTCGTGCCGAGGTACCTAAGCTTGAATTAGATGATGTCTTCGCAAAGAAAGAGGATATTGCGATAGCGGTTCAAAATAATATCTCTCAGAGTATGGCTGAATATGGTTATGCGATTATCAAAGCTTTGATTACTGATATTGATCCTGACCATAAGGTAAAAGATGCAATGAACCGAATTAATGCGGCCAAAAGAGACCGTGAAGCTGCTCATGAAGATGGTGAAGCAAAGAAAATTATGATTGTAAAGCAGGCCGAGGCCGAAGCAGAGTCCAAACGACTTTCTGGTGAAGGAATTGCGCAGCAAAGATTAGAGATTGTTCGTGGATTCAAAGAATCCGTTGAAGATTTTAAGAAGTCACTCGATACAGTAACCCATGAGGAGATCATGCAGTTCGTATTGATGACCCAGTATTTTGATACGATTAAAGATATCGGAGCAAATTCAAAGAATTCTTCAATTTTAATGCCTCATTCTCCAGGTGGTATGAGAGCATTCCAAGACCAAATTATATCAGGTACGTTTGTGGGTAATAAACTCAATGAAAATGAGACCAAAGGGCAATCTGAACCTGATACTGATTCTTAATTATAAAGGGCTATTAACTCAGTTGGTTTAGAGTGTCACCTTGACAGGGTGGAAGTCACTGGTTCGAATCCAGTATAGCCCACTTCTTTTAATCTATTTTTACTTTATCAATTCCTGTGCTTGCCGGCTCGGAAATGACAACAACTTGATCATTTTGGATGGTAGCAGGATTTGGATCGATGTAGTAAATCTTTGTTGCTGACCCCACATAATTCATCAAACTTGCTGCGGGGTAAACCTGCATCGAAGTTCCAATAATAATCAAAACATCTGCCGTTTGACAAATTGAAATCGCTTTAGGAATGGCCGGAACTTCCTCTCCAAACCAAACGATATGAGGTCTTAGCTGATGACCTTTGTTGCAAATGTCTCCCACATTAAGGTCCTTTTTCCATTCTTGAACATCGCTTGCATCATATGTGCTTCGCACTTTGAAGAGCTCACCATGTAAGTGCAATACCGAGCTGCTACCTGCTCTTTCGTGAAGGTCGTCGACATTTTGTGTGACTATGGATACCTTGTGCTTCTTTTCCAATTCAACTAAAGCTAGGTGGGCACGATTTGGTTCAACCTCTAGTAGCTGTCTTCGGCGTTGGTTGTAAAATTCTAAAACTAAGGCAGGATTTTTTTCAAAACCTTGGGGAGAGGCAACCTCCATCACATCATGTCCTTCCCATAATCCGTTGCTATCTCTGAAAGTTTTGAGCCCACTTTCCGCGCTCATCCCTGCACCACTAAGAATTACGATATGTTTCATGCTATTTGATCCAAAAATAATACAATCCAAAAACTTGATTTTAGCCCTTAACAAGGTTTTTTATCTACAGTTCTTTAATCTATTGATGATACGGCCTTGCAATTCTTGTTGTTCAATTTTATGTTTCTCGAACTCTTCAATCATTTTTTTCTTTACTGTCTCGTCTTGAATTGTCATCATCTGCTGTTTATAAAATCTTTCTTCATTTGAATCACTTAATATCTTATTTGCATTGTCATATAATTTACATGCAAGTTCTTCATTACTTGTAACATAAAAATCTCCTAATAATTCTAATTCAACAGGTTCCAAATGATGTACAGTATTGTCAAACTCTATTTTCACATATGGATAATAGTTAATGTAATCAAAATTTGAAATGAATGCGCTGAAATATTTATCTGCTTTTTTTCTGTTATTCTTTTTCAATTGAGCTTCGGCAAGATTATACAACAAAACACCAGAGGGATCATCTAAAATTTGCTCCTCATAGCTAATTACTTTTTCAAAATCTTTAT
>CAJXCU010000009.1 GCA_913051935.1 uncultured Flavobacteriales bacterium | reverse complement strand
GATTACGACTTCATTGCCTTAAGCATGTTGCCATATACATTGTTCAAATCACCTAGGTTTTGAGATAACGTAGCCATATTTTCTCTGTAAACCTGAGTATCATTAGCAGACGCCGCTAAATCTGACATTACTGATTTGATACTCTCTTGAAGTTCCTGCAGTTGACCTGCACTTGAAATATAATCTTGAGAACTTTTTAATTGAAGTTCATAAGTACTGTTTAAAGCAGCAATGTTAGAGCTTAATCTCTCCATTTCTGGACCAAAATTATTTCCTTCACCCGAAATTGCAGCAATAGATGTTGCAGACTCTTTATATTGATCAGCCAAGCTATCCAAGCTGTTAGAGGCATTTTGAAGGCTTGAGACATATTGATCTGTAGCTCCAGTTGCTGAGGCCATAGAACCAAGCGAGGACGCATTATCTGCTAGATTCGACATTCCATCTTTCAATCTACCAATCAAAGCATTGTCAATACCTGCCTCACCTAATTTATCAGCTAACTTATCCGCTTGAGATCCAGGTTCTTCACTTCCTGATTTGATGAGGTCATATAAACCTACACCCTCTACCTCGTCAACTCCTTCACCCTCTGTATCAGCCAATTCTGGAAATACTCTTGACCAATCTGAATCTAAATGAACAGGCTCTAATACAGACATTATAAAAATAACTGCCTCTGTACTTAGCCCTATAATAAGCATCAACGATGCTCCTGGCCAGTGCATAATTTTAAATAAGGCTCCCATAATAACGACCGCTGCACCAAGGCCGTATACGTATTTCATAATATTCTTCCAAGTCTTGCTTTCGAAAAAGCTAGTTCCGTGTCCACTCATAGATTTGATTTTTATTAACTGTATTGGTTTATTTAAGTTGTATATCGCTTTGAATCTCTTCTCCGTTCTCTAGGTCTAGATCTTTACCACCTCTTCCCATATGCGTCATTACATTTCGGAATCCGATGTATGATTTAGCTGTATCCTGATATTCGAATGTTCTCGTCGAGTTATTTAAATAATAGCCTATATCCTTCCAAGAACCTCCGCGTATTACCTTACGTTTTTTAACTGGATGGTCTCCATCCTTCGCCTCGTATTCATAATCTGAGTTCATATCATGCCCAAACTCGTACTGAGATTCGTCAAAAGCTGTAGAACACCACTCTGCAACATTTCCAGCCATACAATATAGACCGAATCCATTGGGATTGTATGAATAGACCTTAACAGTATGAAATCCACCATCCTCAAAATATCTTCCCCTCATCGGCTTGAAGTTAGCTAAGAAACATCCACTTGCATTTCTGATGTAAGGTCCTCCCCAAGGAAACTGCGATTGCTCGAGATCTCCACGCGCTGCTCTCTCCCATTCAGACTCAAGCGGTAATCGGAAGTCATTCACAAATAAATCTCCGTTTGCTTCTAACCAGCTATGATAAATTTGCGTTCTCCAAACTGAAAATGCTTTAGCCTGCGTCCAAGTGACCCCTACTACCGGATAATTATCATAAGCATTGTGCCAAAAATAATTCTTCGTCATTGGAGAATGGAACGCATAAGTAAAGTCTCTGACCCAACAAAGGGTATCAGGATAAACATTAATTCTTTCTTTAATGATAAATCTACTTCTATCCGTGTGACCTCTAATTGCATTGTGCTGACCTTTACTATTCGAATACCCCATGTCCAAGTCTTGTCCTGGATTCTCAAGGATTGTTCCATAAAGATTATCTGGATCGGTTATCGACTTATTGGCCATTATTTCAGTTCCACCATCCTCTGTAGCCTGATCTGTATACAATGTTGTATCAACCCAAACTTTATTGCTGTTTTGATCCATTGTGTAGAGTGTAGACCTATGCAGGTCATCTCGCTTGTAGTCTTTAGATAAAGGATCTCTTCTGTTACGCTTGTATAAATCATCGGAACGATACGTATCGTTACCTAAACTGTCATAAGAAAATGTTTTTCGTGAGTCAACAGAAGTTGTAATCACTTTTCCTCTTCTTGCTGCTTCTTTGTAATCAATCCAATAATAGTCAAAATATAATAGTCGTGTATCTATTGTTCTTCTATTGTAAAAACGCTCTTGCTCGCTGTAAAACATATCAGAAAGTAAGAAGTTGATTTCCGGATCTTGGTAATCTAAAGGCATTTCCCAATCTAGCGTAAGGTATTTTCTGGCTTCGAGACGACCTAGCTGGTACTTTTTAGCCTTCTTGGTCAGCTGTGTGGTATACCCTTTCTTTTCAGTTTTATCACCTTTGAATGCACTATTTTTGGAGTAATTCTGAAAAACAAAAGTCTCTTCATTAGTCCAATTCTTAATACCAAGAACACCTTTTAAATCTTTTGGCTTGATTTCTAAACCATTAACGAGTTTCACATTTTTACCGAATACTTTTTTATTTGGCCCTGCAGCTTCAGCGCCTTTCATGAAAGGAGAACCTATCAATAACATTGATTTATCAACTGCTGCATTGTTGGCAGAATCCATAAAAAGCTCGAAAGGTGTATTTCCGCCCTGAACATCGGAGCCTGCATCATACATTTCACCATATGGACCCATCATCAACCAAAAATCATCTGGTATCTGAACCCACTGCTCTGCATCTTCACCGTAACTTCTCCTGTAAAGCTTCTCTCTCGCAATAGAATCTCGAACCCAATCAACAAATTGACGATATTCGTTATTCGAAATCTCCGTAGCATCCATGTAAAAGGACTGAACCGACACCGTCTTTTTTCTTGCGGTATGTAATCCCATGATATCTTCATCATCTTCTCCAGATTGATAAGCACCCGAGGGTACGTAAACCATTCCGATGGGAAGTTTACCTGGACCTAAAACGTCTGGATAAAAGACATCTCTTCCTTTTACGCCCACCAAGTTACCCTCCACCTCACTACATGAGGAGAAGAATGTCAGTAAAGCAATCAAACAAAATAACTTCTTCATTTTATATTTTTTGGTTCAACGTGTCCAAATCAACTTGCTACAGGTTTCAGTTTGGGTATAACGTATGAACTGATAAAATAGTTACAAAAAAAATCAGAGCCAACGAGGGTGACGTGCACTTTGCTTCGGTGGTTCTGGTAAATTATAGCAGTATTTGAAAAAGATCTCATGCGATCCTCTCGAAATGTTAGATAACTTGTTAACAGTAATGTCATAAGAATACCCTACAGTCAAGTTTAACATCGGCGTGTAGCCAAACATAAGGGCAACGGCATCGGAGGTCCTAACAGTAAGACCGCCATAACCAATTTTGGAATTTCCAAAATCATAAATATATCTTGCGTTGAAATCCGCTGAAAACTTCACTAAGTCTGTTCTCATCAATACCTGAGCATCAATTGTTCCTCCAAACATATTGGCAAACTTTTTTCCTCCCATTAAATAGTAGTGACGAGCTGTCTGATAGGACGGCTCAAAACCACTTGCAGCTTGATCAGTGAGTAAAGACTGTGTAAGATGTGTTGATGAAATACCCGCGTAAAAATCTTTTCCATTGAAATAGGCCCCAAAATTTAAATCTAAATTTGTTGCTGCAAACTCCACCGGTAGAGAAGGATCTGGGGTCGGTGACGGTGGCACCCACTTTGGTTTCAAACCGTAATTAATTAGACCAAGGCCTAATCCTAAACCTAAAGTACCAATATTTCCTATATTGATAGGATAAGAATAATTAACAGCGAGATTGTTTTGAATAGCAAAACCAATCGCGTCGTGGTAAAGAGATAAACCTATGCCTCCAGGAAAAACTCTACTTAAATCAGCCTCTACATTTAAAACTGCTGAGTTAGGTGCACCATTTACTTGATCCCACTGATTTCTGTATATCGATGTGGCACAGATGGTATTATACAAACCTAATCCTGTTTTCCCAGGATTAATACTCATCTTATCATAGATGAAATGAGTGATTAGTTTGTCTTGCTGGGCTACAGTCGAAAACGAGACTATAAGGAGAAGCAAGCCTGCTAAGCGTTTTTTGAGTTGCATATAGTTTTTTTAACACAAATATCACTGTAGATTTTCACCCGACAGGATATTCAAGTTGCTAAAATAAATAATTTTATTGATAATTAAAATAAATCAAATAAATTGTTACTACCCCTCTATGTAAGCTTTTGGTATGTCTTCCACCATAAATCAGGCATTTCGTTTTTCATGGCCTGGTCATAATCTTCTCTATTGCAAGGAACCAAGTGATGCCTCTCGTACTTTGATCCATTTTGAGGCGGATAGGGTACTTCCATCCACCATCTATCTGAACGATGGCTTTTATAAAAGGTTATTGAATAATTACCGTTTTCAAGCTCAACAACAAATTTGAAGTACTCCGCCTTGCTTCCAATCGGAAAGTCACCCCAGCGCGATTGAACTCCATCAATAAAATACCAAATTACTTCTGCAAGCAGTTTATCCGAAATCAAGTTAAAATCTGAATAATTATATATTCCGAAGAAATTTACTTTGTCCGATATACCCGCATATCTGCTAATTTGACAAATTTGTTGTGCTTTAAACCCATTCGGATTAGCTGCATGTGAAAATACCTCCGAAGCTTTGATTGACTTGAAATCAAGATTGATTACATCTGCATTTCGCAAATGAGGTTCTGCACGCTTAAAATCATCATTGAATTCACCTAATCGACAAACATCGAAATATAAACTCTCAATGAGCTTGAGCTCTTTGGGTTGCGCATAAGGAATCTGGAGACCAATATTGGCATGATTAAAAAGATAGCATGGCCGCTTAAGCATTAGCGAGGTGAGATATGAATCCGAAGTTATATCACTCTCTGGTGTTCCTAAGTCGAGACTATGATCTATGGAACAAATGTTCAAGAGTTGTTCTAACTTAGCATAGGCATCGTGGGTTGCAACAATTAGATCTTGAGACCCACCCACAAGAATAGGAATTATTCGGTTTTTGATAAGCTCACTAGTCACGTTAGATATAGCAAAGTAAGTATCATTCAAATTTTCACCAGGAACAATAGTTCCTAGGTCATAAATCTTTCGCTTCCAATTTTTGGATCGAGAAAGTTGCAACAATTCTTTTCGAAAATAGGACTCTGATTCGATTACAGACTCATTTGAGTCGCCACGAAATTCTGGAACTGAAAAAATGGCAATAGAATCGGATTGTAGTGTGGGAAAATCTCCGAAATTAGAAACCAAAATTTGTCCCATTTGCTCCTCATCAAACTCGAGGTTTTCTGAAACACATGGCTTGAAATATATGGACAAATCGTTCATCTTTCAAATCTATTGCAGAAATCAAAACAATGAATCGTATTAACGAAAAGTAATAAAGATGTTAAAGTGGATAACTTAACTTTTCTCCAAAATAGATTTGATATCGGGTTTAAAGTATAAATTTGATTTCATAACCTTCCCATCCTCTCTATAGATAGGTTTACCTTCAGCGTCAAGTTTGCTCATGTTCGAGCGTTGTATCTCTCGAAAAACTTCTGCGATTTTATCCTGCAAACCATGCTTTAAAATTGTACCGCATAAAATGTAAAGTTGATCACCTAAAGCATCGGCTATTTCAGTCAAATCATTGTTTTTAACGGCCTCTAAATATTCCTCGTTTTCCTCCGCCATTAATCTGTAACGCAGTTCACGCTCAGAGTCAGATAATTCAGCCGTCGGTTTTTGCCTATTTTCAATACCAAAGGCGTTGTGAAAAACCTCAACCATGGCTATGGTTTCTTTTATTGTCATTTACTTATAATTTGAATAGTTTTTCAATGCTCTCTTTTACCTTTTCTCCATTCGGTAAAAGTGCGAGCTCAAGTTCTGAATTTAAAGGAATTGCTGGCGTATCCACAGAACCTACAATTTCAATAGGCGCATCTAAATACATAAAATTATCACGCTGTAATTTACCTGCGATACCTAGCATGAAATTGCATTCTATTGATTCCTCTGTCACAAGTAAGACCTTTCCATGTTTTCGACACAAGGTATTCATTGCTTGATCATCAATTGGATGTAGAGACCGTAGGTCAAGTAGCTCTATTCGGTCCTCATTTCCCTTCATTGCCTCGAGGGACCAATAAACACCGCGACCATAAGTAATAATTCCGAGCGAGTTTCCCTTTTCAATCTCGTCTAAAAGCGCTGTTCTCACGGTCCTAGCTTTTCCAATTGGAATAACATAATCGTCACTAGGCTCAATTGACATAGATTCTTCTGTCCCTTTTATTTTTGACCAATATAAACCTTTGTGCTCAAGCAACACTACCGGGTTGGGATCATAATAGGCAGCCTTTAATAAACCCTTAAGGTCAGCACCTGTAGATGGATACACAACTTTGATTCCTCTAATATTTGTGAGTACAGATTCAACACTGGAAGAATGGTATGGGCCTCCCGATCCATAAGCGCCAATGGGGACACGAATTACACAGCTTACAGGCCATTTCCCATTAGATAAATAATAAGATCTTGAAACCTCAGTAAAAAGTTGATTTAATCCTGGCCAAATATAATCGGCAAATTGAACCTCAACTATTGGTTTTAACCCTACTGCTGACATACCCACGGTTGAACCAATAATAAAAGCTTCTTGAATCGGTGTATTAAAAACACGTGCATCGCCAAAAGTTTGTGCTAAAGTTGCTGCCTCTCTAAATACACCTCCTAATCTACCACCGACATCTTGACCATATAAAAGTGCTTCAGGATGTTTTTGAAGAAGCTCACGAACCGCAAAAAGTGCAGAATCGACCATGACCGTCTTCTTCTTACCCTTTGGAGAACGGTCACCCTTTTCCTCTGTAATCGTTGTAGGTGCAAAGATGAAATCCGTCAGACTATCTAGGGATGGGTCCTCTGCGGAAAATGCCCGATCATATTCTGAATCTATTTCTCTACGAATCTCTTCTTCCTTATCTTTAATTTCTTTTTCAGACCAACCATGGCGCTTTAAGTGATTAATTAGCTTTGGATATGGGTCTTTTTTTCGTTCCTCATCAAGGTCATCACGGTACCACTCCATTCTTACCCCTGAAGTATGGTGACCCAACAAGGGCACATGCGCATGTATAATGAACGGCCGACGTTCACTTCGAACGATATGAAAAACCTCCTGAACTGTTTCGTATGACGCCTGAAAATCACTTCCATCTATTGTTCTCAATTCAATTCCATTAAAGCCCTGGGCATATTTACTCATGTCCTGCGCACGAGTTTCTTCTGCATTTGCTGAAATATCCCATCCATTATCTTGAACGAGAAAAATTATTGGAAACTGCTTCAGTGCCGCCATCTGAAGGGCCTCTGAGACCTCACCCTCGGTACAAGATGCATCTCCGAGAGAACAAACCACTAAAGAAGGTGGCTCAGTTTTATCTATTAAGCCTTGATTTTCTTTGTACTGTATTCCCATAGCTATGCCTGTAGTGGGAATCGCCTGCATTCCTGTAGCTGAAGACTGATGTATTATTTTAGGGAAATCCTCTCTATTCAATGAAGGGTGGGCATAATAAGTTCTACCTCCTGAAAACGGATCATTTTTTTTTGCAAAAACTTGAAGCATCAGTTCATAAGGGGTTATTCCCATGGACAACAAAATTGAGTCATCTCTGTAATAAGGCGACACCCAATCCTGGGGCTGTAATTGCATACCAAGCGCAACCTGTATCGCCTCATGCCCTCTCGAGGTCGCATGGACATATTTTGAGGTTACCTCTTTATTTGCCTCATACTTTTCAGCCAAAGTTTTAGCGTTACACATAAATCCAAAGGCTTTCTCGAGAGTTTCCTTTTTCAACATATTTCGCTTTGATTCAGCCGTAGTTTTCGACATGTTTTTCAATGAGTACCAAATATACAAAAAGTGGTAAAATTACCGACAGAAGACACTTAAAGGTCAAAAGGTTTTTTTTAAAGCAAACAGTCGATATCTTTACTACAAAAGAAAAATATGCTTGGATTAAAGATGGCTACAGACCCGAGATGGGTAAACATCGTAGAAAAAAACCTTGAAGAAATTTTAATAGACCATGCCTTTTGCGAGCAAAAAGCAGCAAGCAATGCAATATCAATGATTGTTCAGTATCCGCATTATCCTGACTTAGTCTCTGAGATGGTGGAGATTTGTAAAGAGGAGATGGAGCATTTTGATATGGTTCATAAAAAAATTCTTGAGCGTGGTTTCAGTATGGGTTTTGAAAGAAAAGACCCATACGTCAAAGACCTAAGCAATTATTTAAAGCAGAAACATAATAACAGCTCAAGAGAGAGTCATTTTGTCAACCAAATGTTATTTGCGGCAATGATCGAAGCAAGGAGTTGTGAACGTTTTAAAATATTATCCCAGCAATTAAAAGACGAAGATTTAAAAAGCTTCTATAAAATGCTTATGAAAAGTGAAGCCCGTCATTTTATGACCTTTTTAAAGTTTGCAAAAAAATATAGTTCAGCAATTGATGTTGACGCGCGATGGAGATTATTTTTGGAATTTGAGGCTAGCCTCATGGAAAAATATGGAAAAGAACAAACAATGCATGGTTAACACAATTGTTTTATACTATAAATAGCTATCCACGAATTACAATAAGAATTTCATCGTAAATTGGATGAGTTGCTCACCAATCCGAAATAAAAAAAAGAGCAAATCATAAGCCGGATTCTGTACATTGATCTGAAGAACAAATCAACTGCCTATCATTTATCTTGCCCTAATTTCGCAATTAGGATCTAACGACCCACCCTTCGAGATTAGGCGAGCCACCCTCAATTCTCGATTTACTTGGTCTTTCAGCTCACAAGGTTTACCTTGCCATTTTTGTCGCCAAAAAAGCGGTGAGCTCTTACCCCACCTTTTCACCTTTACCAATAATAAATTACTGGAAGTCTATTTTCTGTGGCACTATCTGTACCTGATTATTCAGGTCCTTCCCGTTAGGAAGTGTGATGCTCTGTGCTGCCCGGACTTTCCTCTTTAAAAAGCGATAAGCCGATTTGCTCCAATGCAAAATTATGAAATATTAAAAAGATATCCGCAAAGAAAAATTTGTCGTGACTATTTTATGACATTTACATGGCCACTGTGGTCATAAACTTCATTGTTCATAGAGTCTTTGAATTTAACATACCATGCGTAGGCACCGTTCTGAACTGCCTGACCCTGATATGTTCCATCCCATCCTTCGCCTGGAGTATCTGAGTAAAATACCTCCTCACCCCATCTGTTATATATTCTAAACTCATACCCTCTTTGGCGATCATAACCCGCAGTTAAAACTGGGATAAATTCGTCATTTTTTCCATCACCATTTGGTGTAAATGAATTTGGCACATAGAATAGGACCTCATCAAGTACGCTTATGGCAACATAGGCTGTGTCGGTACAACCGTCTTGTGCGGTGGCTACTAGAGAAACGACATAGTTTCCATAGCTGTCATAAAAATGTGTTGTATTCACAAAATCACTAAACGAACCATCACCGAAGTTCCATTCAAAAGAAGTTGCATTGCTTGAGCTATTTGTAAATTCAAAAATTGGATTCACGACTGACTGTTGGTAAACATCAGGTTGAAACTCTGCAATTACCTCATTCACACAAACAAAATTTTGTTGGGTCAATGAATCGATACATCCCTCTGCGGTCGTACTTATTAGAGTCACGTCATAACAGCCATAAGAATCATACGTGTTGAGAACAGAGCCCATTTGTGTGGATGATGCTCCATTTCCAAAATACCATTGAACAGAATTGCTTGAAGGGCTGGAAGTTAAATCAGTAAATGTTGGTTCAAAAGGCAAACAACCTCCGAAAATCATATCCGTCGAAAATAATACATCAGGTAAAGGATTTACAATAACCTCAATATCTGTGGTATCTGTACAGCCGTTTATATCAAAACCAACAACGGTATATGTCGATGTCACTGCCGGAGTAAATGATACGCTATCTATAACAGATTGATCCCATTCATAAGTATCTGCACCTTCTCCCCAGAGAATAGTGCTCTCCCCCGCGCAGAGAAAATCGTCAGATGCTAATGCTGTTACTATAGGTAACGGATTCACCACAACCTCAACAGTATCACTTTCAACACAGCCATTTTCAGCAGTCGCAATCACTGTGTAGTCATTTGTCGTTGTCGGCTCAAATAATTCTCCATCAATCACTCCATTGTCCCACATGTATAGAATTGCATTTCCGGTTGCCGTCAGGGCAATTTGCTGACCTAAACAAATCGCCGTATCGGGACCTGCATCCACAACTGGAGGTAGGTCTAAAGTGTAAACTACTAAAATCGAATCTGTATTTTGGCAAAGGTTGGTATCGGTTCCCACAACCGTGTACATGATTGTCTCAGACGGGAAGAATTCAACACCATTTACTACTCCATTATCCCAGGCGTAATTATTGGCACCCGTTGAGATTAAAGTGATTGATTGGCCAAAACATAAAGTTGTATCCAATCCAGCCTGCACATCCGGTAAGGGATGAACTGTTATTGTAAATGACTCTTGCGCACCTACACACTCATTGGCTATTGGAGTTACAACAATAGTACCCACCAAATCTCCCGTACCCGAATTTGTGGTTATAAATGATGTTATGTTACCAACATCTGAACCAGCCAAACCGATCGCTGCATTGTCATTAGACCAGTTGTATTCGTTAATTGGCATATTTCCTGAAAAGACCACCTCATCTGAAAGATCTTCCGCACAATAAACATCATCTGCAATTGGGTCAACCACCGGAAGAGGATATACTAGGATGGCCATCGTATCATTAATTCCCGCGCATCCATTTACTGATGGCGTCACAATGATTGTTGCTGTTTGATTTGTTGTTCCCAAGTTTTCTGAAACAAACGAAGGAATAAAATCTACACCATTGTTTACTAGGCCAACAGAGGAGTTGTCATTTACCCAGCTATATACTGCGCTTGAATTACTACCTGTAAAGTTAATTTGAGGTACTGTCTCGCCCGAACAAACCGTATCATTTATCGTATTGACAATTGAGATAGGATTAACCGTAATACTTGTGGTCATTGCAGCACCAATACATCCATTTAAAATTGGAATCACTGTTATATTACCGACTTCAATATCCTGGCTATTGTTGGTTCCTGGGAATGGAAGAATATTACCCACACCATTTGAACCTAGACCAATAGATACATTGTCATGCGTCCAACTGTAATCGGTCGAATCAGGTAAGTTACCATCGAAATATATCCCTTCTGAATCCTCGTTTGCACAAATATTTTGATCTGGTACTTGATCAACTGTTGGAATTGGTTTAACCATGATCTGAACAATTTGAGCTACACCATCACATCCGTTCAACTCGGGCTGTACCGTAATCGTTGCCAATTGATTCACTAAATCTGTATTTGTAACAGGGAAAGACATAATATTTCCGACACCACTAGCAGGAAGTCCAATTGATGTGTTGTCGTTAGACCAATTGTATTGGGTACCAGGATTAGAACCGTTAAAAATGTAATCAATTGTCGATTCATCATGACAATACTCATCAACTCCAGGAGCGATAACAACTGTTGATATTGGATTAACTGTTATTAGAGCATCCTCTGTAAGGCCAATACACCCATTGAAGGTCGGTGTTACACTGATGGTCGCAATTTGCGGTGTTGAACTAACATTTTCAGTGATAAATTGAGGAACATTTCCGCTGCCGCTCGCAACCAGATTTATCGATATGTTATCATTGACCCAATCGTAAGTGGTTCCAGCCAAATCACCGCTGAAATCAATTTCCGTAGAAGTTTCTCCCGAACAAAGTTCTTGATCTGAAGGTGCAATGACAACTACCGGAGTTGGCTTTACAGTGATTGTGAATTCTTGTTGCTCACCGAAGCAACCATTAAACTCAGGTACTACTATAACGGTTGCCACTTGGTCAACAAAACTAGTGTTGTCTGCAATAAATGACATGATATCTCCCGTGCCGTCTGAAGCCAACCCAATAGAAGAATTATTGTTTGTCCATATAAAACTAGTTGTTGGACTGGGACCTGAAAAATTCACGTCATTTGTAGGAAGTCCCGAACAAACGATTTGATCTACAGGGTCAAATACAACCGGTACCGGATCAACAGTGGTAATGGTAAATACCTGAGGTAAACCAATGCACCCATTCAATTCAGGAGTCACAGTAATTGTTGAAATAACAACGGTATTTCCTGTATTTTGAGCAGTAAATATTGGAATATCACCTACACCTGCGGCGGGAAGCCCAATCGCAACATTATCATTTATCCAATTATAATTGGTAACAGCTGGCAGATTACCGGTAAAGACAACCGGGTCAGAATCAGTATTCACACAAAGTGACTGATTAGGAATAGGACCAACAAGAGTAGGCGTCGGATTCACAGTGATGGTAAAACTTTGAGGTAATCCTTCACAACCATTAATAGTCGCGGTTACTGTAATCGTAGCTGTTTGTACGTCCGATGTTGTATTATCCACTATAAATGAACTTATGTCCCCAAATCCATCAGCAGGTAAGCCAATTAATACATTGTCATTTGTCCAAGTATATGTTGCCAAATCACCAAAATCACCGTCAAAATCAATAGGAACAATAGGGAAACCTGCGCACAACACCTGACTTGGAATCGGGAATACAGATGGTTTTGGATTTACAGTAATTGTGAAGCTTTCGGACGAACCAGTACAACCATTGTAAGATGGCGTGACCGTAAATGTTGAAGTTTCAGAAACCAAGCTTGTGTTTATTGCAGTAAAAGAGGGTATATCATCAAAACCAGGTGTACCAAGTCCGATAGAAATATCATCATGGGACCAATTGTATACTGCACTCGTAATATTGCCAGAGAAATCAACCGGAATTGTTGCTTCGTCATGGCAGAGTGTTTGCGATAAAGGAACTACAGATACTGTTGGTACTGGTTTGACAGTAATTATAAAGTCAGAATTAATGCTCGTACATCCGACTAGAATGGGGGTGATTGTTATCGTAGCAGATTGGTCTACAATTCCTGTATTCGTAACAGGAAAGTTAGAAATATCACCTGTGCCATTTGAAGGTAAACCAATTGAAATATTATTATTAGTCCACTCGAAAGATAAATTTGGAACATTACCAGAAAAATTAATGCCTAAGAATTCCTCACCCGCACACAAAATGGTATCGGCAATAAAATCTACCTCTAGTACTGGAGTGACAATAAAGTCAAACTCTATGGCTGTTCCTTCACAACCATTAAAAGTAGGAACGACTGTAATGTTGGCTGTATCCAAGATATTTCCGTTGTTCACAGTGGTGAAAGAGAGAATATCACCAGTTCCATTATTGCCTAAACCAATATTTGTATTGTCGTTCGTCCATGCATAAGAGGTTCCCAAAACATTTGACGAAAAAATTACTGGGACAGAGTTGTTAGTCACACAAATTGTTTGATCTGAAGGAATGTTCATTTCCGGAGATGGATTCACGTCTATTGTGAAGGTCTGAGCTGTTCCATCACAACCATTCAATTCTGGTGTAACCTCTATTGTCGCCTGAATAGGATCATTTGTCAAATTGGTCGCAATGAAGGAAGAAATATCGCCTGTACCAGCGATGGGTAGTCCAATGCCCGTATTCGTATTGGTCCAATTATATGTGATTAATGGATCACTTCCTGTGAATACAATACCAGCCGTTGGTGCGCCATCACATTCTGTGATAGCTCCCGGGTCGTTAACTGTTGATGATGGATTTACCGTAATCTCAAAATTAACCGAATTACCTTCACATCCATTAATAGATGGTATGACCGTAATGACTCCGGTCTGAATGATGGCTGTTGTATTGACGGCAGTGAAACTCAGAATATCAGAATCTCCAGAAAGACCTAATCCTATTTGGGCATTGTTATTCGACCATGCATAGGTTAGGCCGGTAAAAGTAGAGGAGAAGAATACATTACTGGTATTTTCCTCATAACAAAGAACCTCCGAGTCAGGTGTATCCATTGAAACGACTGGATTAATATTAACATTTACAACCTGATTTTCATTTGTACATCCTGAACCTAAAGCCGTTGCTGAAACTAAGTAAGTCACGGTTTGAATCGAGCTTGAGGTGTTGTCTAAGACATCATCTATCCCCGATGATGATACAGAGGTTAAAGACTCCCCGTTCACGAGCGCTACGTCACTTTGAGCAACCCATGTAAAGGTCGAAGACACATCGCTTGTGATAGGATAATTTACTGGGACACCAGAACAAACGTCCATTTCAGAAACAGAGGATAAGACCGGTGAGGGATTTATGGTAATCAATAAATCTTCTGATGCAGCCGCACATGGACCAGCAGGATCATTTGTCGTTAGTGTGAGTAATGCACTACCATTGGCGTTTTCTATGGCTGAAGGAATGTAAACTGCATTTAAAGTAGTCGCATTTGGAACAAATGTTCCTGAACCTCCGGACCACGTTCCCGTCACTGCAGAACCACCGATCGTTCCATTTAAATTCACATCATCACCTTCGCAGATTGTCTGAGGTACTCCTGCCGAAACAAGTGAGGATGAGGTAAATGATACTGTTACTTCATCAAATTCTGGTCCACAAGGTCCAACAGGGTCATCGGATGTCAAAGTTAGCACCACACTACCTGTACTCAACTCAGCCGCTGTCGGCGTATATGAGGCATTTAAATCGAATATATCAGAAAAAGTACCTGCTCCTCCTGACCAAAAACCTGTTATGACAGCCCCTGTAACAGATCCGTTCATATTGGCATCTGCCCCTGCACATACTGTAAAGTCTGAACCTGCATCAACTTCAGCCACACTACTTATGGATATATTTAGGGAACTCACCGCAGCGTCGCATGGCCCAACGGGATCATTTGTTGTCATCGTTAAAGTTACAAATCCGGAGTTTTGATCATTTGTACCTGGAATATAGGTTGCGTTCAATGCATTCGTATTCGGAGAAAATATACCATCGCCATCCGTAGTCCAGGTTACAGAAATCGCTGAACCTCCAATAGAACCTCCTAATAATGCATTCTCTGCAGAGCATATCGACTGATTTGCACCTGCGTCAGCAACGGCAAAATCAAATAGATTAATGGTCATTTCGCTAGATACTACACCACAGACACCAGATGGGTCATCCGTAGTTAAAGTAAGCAGCACATAACCCACCGCAATGTCTCCCGGAGATGGACTATACTGGCCATTTAAATCTAGGTTATTCGGAATAAATGATCCTGTCCCACCAGAAGTCCAGGTTCCTTGAGTTGCACTTCCGCCTATGATACCAGATAGGTCAACAAGTTGATCTGAACAAACATCTTGGTTTGATCCTGCATTAACTGTTGGTAGTTCAATAAAGGTTACAACCATATCTGAACTAACTGGCAAACAAGGACCTGCCGGGTCATCTGTCGTTAAGGTTAAAGTGACTAAACCATTGCTTAAATCAGCTGTGGACGGTGTGTACGTGGCAGTCAAACTTGATGGGTCATCAAATACACCATTACCCGAAGAAGTCCAGGTTGCAGATGAAGCCGCGCCACCATAGGTTCCGTTCAATGAAACTTGATTATTCGTACAAACGTCCATGGCATTTCCAGCAAAGACCGTGGGTAATTCATTTATTTGAATGACCACCTGATCTACAGCAGCTAAACAAGGCCCAGCACCATCGGGATCATCGGTCGTTATATCTAGAGTTAAACCTCCAATTGTATTTTCAGCTGAAGACGGTAAATATCCCGGAGTCAAATCGTTGGCATCAGGTGTAAATATTCCTGATCCGTTAGACCAGGTAACCGTTGAAGCCGAACCTCCGATAATCGCTTCCAATGGAATTTCTTCATTTATACATGCCACTACTGGAGAAACTACACTCAACGTTACCGCCTCATTTACGGTCAGTTCCATCGTGCTTGAAACTTCAGGACATGCCCCTGATGGATCATCTGTCGTTAAAGTGAGAACTACCACACCAGCAGCCATATCATCAACACTAGGTGTATAATCTGAGTTTAAATTGTTTACGTTTTGGAATATCCCAGTACCACTCGATGTCCAAGTCGCCGAGGTTGCAATACCCCCGATAACACCGTTCAGCTCTGCTGCAGCATTAGAACAAATAACATCATTGGGCCCTGCAGAAACGATTGCCTCAGCGTCAATTTGTAAAATTACAACTTCTGTTGCCGCGAGACACGGACCCAATCCATCTGGATCATCAGTTGTGGCGTTTAAAGACATTACACCAGCTGCATTTTCTGATGCTGAAGGTAAATACGTAGCAATCGGAGAACTATTGTTAGGAGTATACACACCCCCGCCATTTGACCAAGTCATAGAGGATGCCGCACCGTCTATTACAGCATTTAACTGAAATTCGTCACCAATACACTCAACTAGTGGAGTGGTAACAGAAATAAATGCACCTTCATTTACAGTTAAGTTCATCGTGCTGACCACAGCTGGACATACTCCTAGAGGGTTATCTGTTGTTAGCGTGAGCACCACAACACCAGCTAGCATATCCCCTGTGCTCGGAGTATAATCTGTGGTTAAATTATTCAAATTATCAAAACTACCTGTTCCACTTGATGTCCAGGTCGCTGAGGTTGCTAAACCACCTATAGAACCATTCAACTCATAGGAGGCATTTGAACAAACCACATCGTCCGGACCCGCAGAGGCAATTGCCTCTCCATCTATTTGAAGGATCACTACTTCTGTAGCTGCAAGACATGGACCAGCACCATCAGGGTCATCTGTTGTCACATCTAGGGCCATTATTCCTGAGATATTTTCTGATGCTGAGGGTAGATAACTTGTGGTTGGCGTAATATTATTTGGAGTAAATATCCCTGTTCCGTTAGACCAGGTTAAAGAGGATGCCGCACCATCCATTACGGCATTCAATGAGAATGCATCTCCAACACATTCCGTCAAAGGAGAAGTAACTGAAACGAATGCTGCTTCGTTTATTGTCAATTCCATCGTACTCTGCTCTGCTATACAAGCCCCTGCAGGATCATCTGTCGTTAAAGTAAGAGTAACTGATCCCAATGATAAATCTCCCGCACTTGGCGTATAAACGGCTCCCAAAGAAAGGTCGTTGTTAAAGGTACCCGAACCATTTGATGTCCAAGTTGCCGTACTTGCAGTACCTCCAATTGAACCATTTAAAGCTATAGCTGAATTAGAACAAACTACATCATCTGCACCTGCCGAGACAATGGCAGGAAATGTAAACGTATAAGTAACTTGATCTATAGCTTCTGTACATGGGCCAACAGGATCATCCGTGGTAAGTGTTAAGGTAACAGATCCATTGGCAATCTCGGTGGCTGTTGGGGTGTATTCTGCGTTCAATTGACCATTGTTTGGAAAGAAAGTACCCAGACCGCCCGACCATTGAGCAGATGACGCAGCACCACCAAAAGAACCATTTAGAACAATGGGTTGGTCAGAACAAGCTTCTTGGTCCTCCCCCGCATCAACAACAACATCAGTGGCTATATTAATGGTTACAAAGTCAGACACAGCCAAGCATGGACCTACGCCATCTGGATCATTTGTCGTTGCCGTTAGTATTAATGAACCGGCTGCGATTTCACTTGCGCTCGGTGCGTAATTGATATTTTCTGAAAATACATTTGGTGTGTATGTACCTGAGCCGCCTGACCACGTGATTGAGGTGGCACTACCTCCTAATACTGCTGATACAGGTACGGCTGAGTTATCACAAGTACCCGTAGATGTACCGTCTATATTTATCGTGGCTGCATCACTGAAAGATAATTCCATATCATCGAAAGACGACTCGCATGGACCTGTTGGATCATCAGAGGTTAGGGTTAAAACAACCATTCCAGCATTCAAATCGGCAGCGCTTGGGGTGTACGCAGCATTCAAACTGGATGCATCATCGAATGAACCTGTTCCGTTTGAAGTCCAGGTTGCTGAACTGGCCGAACCTCCGATAGACCCAGATAAGGTATATGAATCGTCCGAACACAAGATTGCATCTATTCCAGCATTAACCTCAACAGTATCAATTAAATTTATAATGATATTTTCTGCAATGCTCAAGCAAGGGCCTGTGCCATCAGGATCAGCTACCGATGCAGTTACAATAGCCTCGTTCACCGCATTTTCAGCATTAGTTGGCGTATACGTAGGA
Source organism: uncultured Flavobacteriales bacterium (assembly GCA_913051935.1). Classification (GTDB taxonomy): domain Bacteria; phylum Bacteroidota; class Bacteroidia; order Flavobacteriales_D; family Crocinitomicaceae; genus UBA952. Next base: position 36,024 of record CAJXCU010000009.1, on the reverse strand, counting down.
GATAAATTATTGATATTTGGTGCAAAAGAACCACCAGCGGCACTTGACCAAATGATTCCTAGAGCAGAACCTCCAATAACTGAAGATAACTGAACTGAAGTACCAATACATGACTCGAGGTTTGCAGGAACTGATAGTGTTGCCGCATCACTAAAGGATAAGGTCATAGTACTTGAACTTTGATTACAAGGTCCTATTGGATCATCGGACGTGAGCATTAAAGTAACTAGCCCAGCCAATAGGTCGGCATTGCTCGGGGTATAAATCGCATTCAAATCTGAAATGTCATCAAATGAACCTGTTCCACTTGTTGACCAAGAAGCTGAACTCGCTGAACCGCCTATGGAGCCCTGAGCTACAAAAACATCGTTTGAACAAATCACAGCATCAATTCCTGCACTAATCTCTACAGTATCTAAAAGATTGATTATAATATTTTCATTTAGACTTAAGCATGGTCCTGAACCATCAGGATCCTCGACAGAGGCAGTTACAATGGCTTCATTTACGGCATTTTCTGAATTACTCGGTGTATAGTCAGGAGTTAAGTTATTGATATTTGGAGCAAAAGTTCCGCCTCCTGTACTTGACCAAGAAACTCCAGAAGCAGATCCGCCAATCGAGGCAGATAATGCCACAGCTGTTCCGATGCATGATTCTAAACTGCCAGGAACTGACAAGGATGCAGCAGCACTGAAACTGAGGGTCATTGAGCTTGAACTTTGACTACAAGGACCACCTGGGTCATCAGTCGAAAGGGTAAGCACCACTGAACCAGCCAATATATCTGAAGCACTTGGTGTATAATCAGTAATCAAATTAGTTGAGTTGGCAAATGTACCAGAACCTGAACTTACCCAATCACCAGAGGAGGCAGAACCTCCTATTGTTCCTTGGGTGGTATATACTTCATTTGAACATATGCTTTCGTCTGCACCTGCTTCGACAATTACACCAGGGTTAATTGTTACTATAATATCAGAAGAATTAGCAGGGCACGGACCTATTGGATCGTCTGTAGTAAGTGTAAGCGTGACAGATCCGGCATTAATATCATCCATCGAAGGTGTATAGTCTGTCACCAACGAATTTTCATCTGAAAAGACTCCTGTCCCCCCAGACCATGTCGCTGAACTTGCCCCTCCACCAAAAGAACCATTTAAACTTACATCAGTGCCGGCACAAATAACATCCGTTGGGCCACCAGCATCTACAAAAGTGGTATTCTTAATCGTTATTGAATATATTTGAGGCGTTCCTGAGCACCCAGTGGCGTTTACGGTAGGAGTTACAGTAATGTTTGCAATATTGTCAGGGCCTCCTGGAGTAGCTGCAATGAAAGATGCGATGTTGCCAGTTCCCGAACTAGCAAGACCAATGCTTGTATTGTCATTCGTCCATTCAAAAACTGTGGATGGGACTGTTCCTGAGTAGTTGATTGCCGTTGTTGATTCTCCCTCACAATATTCAAAGTCACCTGGATTAACAACATTAGGTATGGGGTGAATCGTAACTGTTTGTGCTGCAGGAATGTTTCCATTACAAGTACCGCTCGAAATAAATAATATAGGGGTTAAGTTTATACTAGTAGTGCCGGTATTGCAGTACTGATGAGTGATGGTCTCAGTGGTATTCGTCGTCAAGTTCTGAAAAGAACCATCACCGAATAGTAAGGTGGCCTCTTCTACATCACTTGTTGTAATTTCTATGTTCGCCTCGTAGCACGAACACCCCTCTAATTCGGCATTAGAAACGGAAATGGAACCAAAAGGACCACCAATATCAATAATTTCAACAACTGAAGAATCTGAACAACCGCCAGTTAATGATGATACTACCAAAGAGACTTCAAAAGAACCTGGTAATGAGTATATTGTTGACGGATTAGCCTCTGTTGATGTCTCACCATTTCCAAAATACCATTGATAACTCGAAGGGTCAACATTGTTTGCTGATTCGTTCGTAAATGTGACAACGCTTGGCGGGTTGAAACACGAAGAAATATTAGGAGTGCCCGTAGCGTCCGCTTCTACATCAAAAACGTCAATCTGAATTGTTGTATCGTCCGTACAGCCAAGATTGTCTAAAATCGTCAAAGAAATTGAACCTACGCCTTGTTCATCAAACAAAAAAGAGCCTGGATTGAAAGCAGAACTCGTTCCCGGTATTGCAGGAGCCGAGGCGCTTGATGCGGTCCAGGAATATGTCGGGTTACCAAAACTAATTGAATTATTGTTCGTAATGGTTATTTCCTCGTCATCACAAATGAACGTTCGATCGACTGAAAAAGAGGCAAGGACTTCTCTTACAACAATGGTTTGAGAAATTGTTTTTGGACACCCAAATGCATCTTCTGCAGTCATGGATATTGTGTATACCCCTGGAGTATCGAATGAATGTGTTGTGTTTTCAATATTTCCGCTCAAATCTATGACACCATCACTTTCCCAGTCCCAATCCCTGGATATTATTGAAGTTAGTGGAGCTGAAGAATTATCGTCCACGTTAAATACCTCACCCACGCAAACCGTATCCGGAACCGTGAAACTTCCTATTATACCGTGAATTGTAATAGACTGATAGGCCGTATCAAAACAAAACGTACCATCATTATCAGATCTATTTCGCATGGCTATTGAATAAACCCCAGGAGAATAAGCAGTGTAACCCGATTGAGAACCAGAATTCTCACTAAACAAATGAGATTCTTGAGATCCGCGGTGTTGGGAATTCGTTATGGCAAAACTAACTCCATTACCCCCGTTCCAATCCCACAAGGTTTCATATCCATTAATGTTGGAGAAATCACCTGTAAATTGTGGCTGAGGTGTTGTATTGACAAAAAACAACACATCTCCTAGACAAACTTCATTCGTGGTTTGTGTCATTGTATTGTCCGTATACACAGTAAAAGCAGCACCATCATTTGGCAGAGCTAAAACATTTTGTGTTGATACACTCGGTGGACATCCTGTAGCGGGGTCCTCAACGGTTAATGTAATTACATACGGAGTATTGACAGAAGGAGAATATGATGAAAAGGTGTGTGTTGTAGATAACGCTCCTGTTATTTGTGAATTTGGATTCACTAAATCCCAAGTATATTGTGTTGTCCCTGAAGTACCCGTACTGGTACTTGTAAAGGTTCTTTCTAATTGATTTTCACAATCTACTGAACTTACAGAAAATGATGAAATAGGGCCTAAAATTTCAACAGCAATGCTATTTCCTGTTCCGGAACAACCCAAAGCGGAACCCACCGTGGTATAAGGTACCATTGTAACAGTGTACGTTCCGAGGGAACTGTATGAATGACAGACTATGTCATTTTGATCATGCAATTCTAAAGGGGAACCATCTCCAAAATCCCATTCGACAGTATCTGCTCCATTACCAGTGTAATCAAAACAAAAACTATTTCCTTCAATACACTGTTCTGTTGGAGTGGTTGAGGTAAAAAATGATGTCGGCGGAAATCCATTACCAACAACCATTACATCAGAAAAATCTGTAACCGTTTCACAACCCGCTGCAGACACATTTGTCATTTGCATATCATATATACCCGAAGTATATTCAACTGAAATAGGGCCGGGTCCAGAACCTGAACTAGGGCTACCTCCGGGGAAGGACCAAGTAATTGTTCCTGCAGATGTTGATGAGAATTCAGTTGTAACTGGCTGGCTACATGAATTCGATATTGTCGAACTATACGTATTTGATGGGGCAGGAAAAACATTAATTGTCTGACTGAACGGAGCACTAGTACAGCCATTGTCTTCATATTCAACAACATAAACTGTTGTTGAGTTCGGAGATACATCAATTGAGTTACCTGTACCACCAGGAGTCCAGGTAAAGACGCCCGTTGCTGTAGATGCCGAAGCGGTCAGCGTCACAATATCAGAGCCATTACACATATTTCCATCATTTGCAGCCAAGCCTGAATTCTCTGTTAATGAAATCCCTGTAACTGAGGGAGAGGGAACTTCCGTTACCGTCGCACTCACTGGAGCACTTGCGCAAACACCAATTGAATAACTTACGGTGTAAGTACCAGGGGAACTGACATTAATAGTTTGGGTTGAACCCGAGGGAATCCATGAATACGTACCACCACCCTGCGAGGGAGTCGCTGTTAATGACGTAGTTTGCCCTGAACACAACTCACCATCTGCAACGGTAATAACAGGTAAAGCTTGAATGGTTAAAACGACATTCTGGGTAAATTGACAACCTTCTGGGGATGTTGTAGTAACCTCGTAGGTGACCGTTTCATTTGAAGTCGATACTGTACTTAAACTTTCAGAAATATTTCCTGTACCAGATGAAGGTGCTTCCACAACATCGGGGTTAGGAAGTCGCACCCAGCTATAGGTACTCCCGGGTATTGAGGATGTTGGCGTGTAACTAAAGCTAGTTCCACTGCAGATAGTGTTTGGATTCAAAGGACTCGTGAGAGAAGGGAAATCAGATACCACAATATTTGGTAAATCAGCTGATGCAACACAACCATTCGAATTTTCTATTGAAATGTTTACAGGATAACTGCCCGTGCTAGAGTACGTATGTTGAAAGTCTGCCGTGTTGTAGGGTGTTCCATCCGTAAAAGCCACGTAGTTTGTAATGGTTCCTGAACCAGCAAGCGAAACACTTGTAAAATCTATCGTTGATGGGGCACAATACGGAGAGGGAGAAACTACATAATCCACAATAGGATTTGCAAAAACCTCGAGGAAGTCTTCTTGTGTTGTAGAACTCGAGACACCACCACTACTAATTACCGTCAGCGTAACGTCGTAGGTCGCGGCATTGTCTAATACAAATGCTACTGGGTTTACGTTGTAGTTGATTGAACCACCTCCATTTTCTGTGATTGTCCAAAGATAGGTGGACATAGAATTATCATCTGCAGTGAGAGTGAACAAATTCCCAGGACATTGGCTATTAATGTTGGCAGAAAAATTAGAATTCTGCGACAAGACACTAAAAGTCCCAAGAGAAAAAAGCAATATAACGAGTGAAAATTTAAACATACCCTTCTTTTAAGATCAAATTTAATTGAACAACATACTCTTAACTTCAGCAAATACAAACAATCAGTGTAAATATTGCAGTGAATATTTACGTTACAAATTTAGGTAATATTATAGACCTAATTGTGTTACCTTAACGAGAGTTATCAATAAAAGTTGCTTTATTCATTTACTGCTCATGAATTATTATTTTTGAAAACATCTAGAAGGATTTGGAAGATATAAGATTACATTTAGTTGACTTGTTATCGGAGGTGACAGTATTTCCTTCCAAAGACCTGCTTGTCAGCATATTGAGCAACAAATGTATTGAAATTCAAGATGAAGAGCTTCCAAACAATGAAGCACTTCAATCAATTCTAAGGGCATCTCGGGAAATAGAGCGAAAGACAGGAGTCTCTCCGCTATGCATAAGTCAGGGCACATACAAACACGAAATTAAAGGGAAAGATGTTGAAACTCCAATATTCTTGCGGAATGTTGAACCGTATTTGACCCAATCTGGAAGTATACGATTTGACCGCGTGGGAGAACTTGAGCTTAACCCATATTTGAAAAATTTATTACTTGAGAAATCATCTGACACTTTCAAAAATATTGAAGAACTTGAGCTTAGTTCAAGAATTGATAAAGAAAAACTAGATAATTCAAAATCTTACATCGGGAATTTTGATCCAAGGAGATTTGCATTTATTCGCGAAATCAAAAGTCTTACACAGGAAGACATAAACTATTCTAGCGCATTGGTTGAAATCTATGGAAATGAGGTAGAAAACAATATAAAGTTCCAAGATAAAGACAAAGATTTATTTCCGATTGACAGCGCTCAAAGTATGGTTACTCAAACCATTAATGAGCAATCCATACTTGTTCAAGGGCCACCGGGAACAGGAAAGTCTCAAGTTTTATCAAATTTTCTAGGCCATACCTTAAATAATAAAAAAACAGCACTTGTTGTTTCTGAAAAACAGTCTGCGATTGATATACTTTGTGCTCAACTCGATGCAAAAAGGTTGATGTCTTTATATTTTAAATTGCCATCAAAAAATACAAACAGAGCATTTATTGATTCATTGAAAAAAAGCTGGGATACCATCGACAACTCGAAGATATCATATCATAAACCGTGCTTTAAGGATTTAATAAAGAATCGTAAGAAATTTAACCTAATTGCAAAGGTCGCACAAGAAGAAAATTGCTCAACGCTAAATTTAATTGAAACGATCGATTTGCCTGCCTCTGTAAAACTCGAGAATTTACCGCAAAGCAATGTGCGTTTCGCTGATTTGAATGCTGTCAAAGCAGCTTGGGAAGCTATCCCAACTGGCAATGCGCATATAATCAGACACTTCAGAAAACCTGGAATTGACTTGGGATTTAAATTACTTAAAAAAGAGGTGCTGAAATCTATTTCAGTATTAAGTAACTTGAGTCAAATTAAAACTTGGTATGACGCAAAAAAATACCTTGAAAAATCCCTATCCTATCACTCATTTAATTCAGAACCCTACACTTCATACGGCAAACACCTCAACAACAAAGGTTCCTTTTTTTTAAAAAACTACAATGAATATGAGAAATTAAAAGGAAAACTTAACATACTTAAAGAACAACAACTACACTGGAAAAATCCTCCGACATATGACGAGCTTACCATTTTAGAAAAAGATTTTAATCAAAGAAAAGGAGTCTTTACATTGATTTTATGGCGGTCAAAATGGAGAAAATATACTCGTGCACCACAACTCAATCCGGTTGAGCAAATAAAAAAACGAAAGGCCTATTTCAAAGCACTCAATAAGCTCAACAAAGTCCAAGAAAAACTTTACTCAGTAGGTTTTAACGATCTAGAAATTGAACTGCCAATTGTTTCAAAGCTATTGAAGTCAACTAATTTGACTTCATGGAGTGAATTTCAGAAAGAAAATACCGCAACCAAACATCGCGATATATACTATTGTTTATCTGGCTTAAAACGATATTTCAAACTCGCCGATGAAGATGAGCCTCTCAAATTCCTCGAATCCTTTATTCACATCGAGGATTTCTTATTCGAATACTGGTCATCTATTGAAGAAATACCTCCTTCCCTATTGCCCTTTTGGAATGATGACCTATCATATTTTATCTCAACAATAAAAGAGGCACTAAAGAGAAGAATTTTCCTAGAACATCCCAGCCTGGATGGATATACTAAAAAGAAAATGTTCAGTGAAACAAATCTTGTGAATAATAAGTTTGATTCTGAAGCGCTTCAACTTAGTAAAAATATTCTTCATACATGGAGTACTGAATTCAAACGACTTGAGACCCTTACAAGAAAGGACCCAAGAAAATTATCCGCAGAAGAAAAAGCACTTCGAAAAAAACTAAAAAGGGGAAAGTCTATTTTAACCAGAGAATTTGCAAAAAAAAGAAGCCATAAACCGATTCGCGAGCTTCTTTCCTCTGAAGCCCGTCCATGGATAGATGTATTGAAACCGATTTGGCTTGGAAACCCATCGTTATTGGCAGACCATCTGCCAATGGAAAAAGAGATGTTTGATTTTGTTGTTTCCGATGAGTCGAGTCAGCTGCTGCTAAGTCACTCTATTGGGGCATTTCAGAGAGGAAAAAAAAGTATCATTTGTGGTGATCCACAACAAATGGTTCCGAGTTCATATTTCAAGAAAAAGCAGACGATAGAGATGAGCCTTCTGCAGCATGCATTCTATCACCTACCCAAGATTTTTCTTTCCAATCACTACAGAAGTAAGCACCCTCGATTAATTGCATTTTCAAATGCAAACTTTTATGAAAATAGACTCAAGTCCTTTCAAGACGTAAATGCCATTGAAGATTCGATTGAGCATCACTTTGTTCCGGACGGAATCTTTCATGAACGACAAAATAAAAAAGAGGCCGAAGCGGTTGCTCAAAAAATTGAAAATGAAATCGATACTAAATCAAAAATTGGCATTGTTGCATTTTCAGAGGTACAACTGCAACTTATTCATGAGTGCTTGAAGAGCGAAATACGCGTTAAACTCAATAAAAGAATTGAAGAGAAATCAGCATTTTCACACTCATTAGAAAACGTACAAGGTGACGAATGTGACCTGTTGCTTATCAGTATGGGTTATGGATTTAATAAGGATGGTAATTTCGAAATGCGTTTCGGCCCAATTAACATTCACGGTGGACATCATAGACTAAATGTACTTTTTTCAAGAGCGAGACAAAAAATACATTATTTCTCATCTGTTGAGCTCGGAGATTTTACAAAATCGAACAACGAGGGCGTTCAACATTTAGTAAAATGGTTTGAGCTAATGAGTCAAACCAATAAACCAATGCCGCATCATAAATACTTAAAATTCGAAGAAATTATTAGAATGTCAGATGGATTTGATGATCTTTTATCCTACACCAGAGTCTACCAAGATAGAGGTTATGCTATAGAGATTTGAGCTTCTTCGGGACCGGATCATGGCCATGACTTCCGCCCGGCCGACATGATAAAACTCGTCTAATACCTAGATATAGTCCTTTAAGCAAGCCCCACTCTTTTAGTGCCTCAATTGTGTACACTGAACAAGTTGGTGTATGTCTACATGATGGAGGAAATAATGGAGAAATAATCCATTGATAGATACGAACCATGAGTATTACAGGAGCAATAAAAATTATTTTAAACATAATTAAGATAAATGTAACTGTTTTCACATTTAATTGTTGTTAACTGTAGATATGTTTTTAAAAATAAGCTCTTAGAAATTCTATCTTTCAATTATGAAATTCACCTTACTATCTATATGCATCATATTTTCAACGCAATTCATTCATGCACAAAACTACATCTCATGGGAACATGAAAAACTTTGGATTGCAAACGAGCAAAATTCAAACCTCATTTTAGAAAGTGAAAAAATGTATACTGAAAGATGGGACATCCTTCCACAAGCTTTGTTTTGGAAGAGAATAATGAAGCTTTCTAGCGACTCATGTCTGGTTAACGTAGCAAGCACAAGACAAATACTTCAAAGCATCGATTCGAAACATTGGTATGCACTGAACAAAACACAAAAGGTGAACTTTAGAGAAGAGATGCGTTTAAAGCACAATATCGAGAAAGGCGAAAAAATATATGTTACCTCGGGTAAAAGTGACTTCTATAAATTCGAGGAGGTCTACCCCACCTTGAGCGAAGGAATCACGGTCTTTGATGAAATGTGTGTAGACCCGTGGTATGCACAATCAATTCTATTAATTGAAAGCCCTGGGCAATTAAAAAAGTCTATCTCGGGGGCCTATGGCGCATTTCAATTAATGCCAGGTGTCGCAAGAGCCCAAGGGTTAATTGTCAACAAAACGATGGATGAGCGAGAAAATTTTGAGAAATCTGCGACCGCTGCTGCAAAGCTGATTAAAAATATATGCATACCTGAAGCAAAAAAAATACTCAAAGTTCATAAGCTCTCCTTCAGTGAAAATGACCTATGGTTTAGGTTTTTAGTGCTCCACATTTATCACGCAGGAGCAGGAAATGTGGCTGCTGTTCTAAACGTCATCAAACCTGAAGAGGGAAGCCAGGAGCTCATAAAGTCAATGTGGCAACATAAGGCTGCGGGATTCGGAAATTGTTCTCAAAATTACAGCCAATTGGCCATAGCTTCACAGCTTATACTTCACGATATGGTATACACAAATTGTGACGATGTTATTTCTTACTCTTCGCGCTGAGTTGGGACAAATAAAATGGATAAGGAATTCACACAATGCCTTGTGTTTTTTGGTGTAAGTCGTTCCCCACTGAAAACATGACCAAGGTGCCCGGAACAATTCGCACAAATGATTTCAATACGCCGACCATCTGCATCAGGAACTCGTGTCACATTGCCAACTAGCTCATCATCAAAACTTGGCCAACCGCAACCAGAATCAAATTTACTTTCACTTGAATAAAGCGGGTGCTCACAACGACGGCAAACAAAAACCCCATTTCCTTTGAAATCGTTATACTCCCCCGAAAATGGATATTCCGTTCCTTTATCTACAATAACATGTTTCTCGATTGCATTCAGTTGGTTCCAATCTGATTTATTTTTCGACATTTTGGTATTTTAATGTACCATTCTCAATAACCAATAAAGATTCAAAATTGTTTTCAAATAGCCCGCCTGTCCCGAGTCCTTGTGGTATAGCTGGATTTAAAAAACCGACCATTCTTGCGATTACTTCGAGACCAATTGAAGATTCTAGTGCAGAGGTCATCCACCAACCTACATGCATTTTTCGAGCTAAAGAAATCCACTCTAAAGTTCCAATTAATCCCCCATGAAGACTTGGTTTTAAGATAATATACTGCGGACAAATTGATTCCAAAAGCTCAATTTTTTTCTCAATCGGATGTATCCCGATAAGCTCCTCGTCAAGAGCGATTGGCACGAGACCATCTTCAGAAAGACTCCTCATTAATTCCCATTGACCAGGTCTCACAGGCTGCTCTATAGAATGAATATCAATCTCTTTTAGTTTAGATAAAATATCCTTTACATTATGTGCATCAAAAGCCCCATTGGCATCTACGCGAATTTCTAATTCAGAACCAAATTCTTTTCGCACCTGTGAAAGCAATTCATATTCTGACTGAAAATCCAATGCCCCTATCTTAAATTTAAGGACACTAAAACCTTGTTGCATTTTTTCTCTGACACGCACCTTCATTTCATCAATAGACCCCATCCATATTAATCCATTGATTGGAATAGAGGCGACGCCTTTAGAAAATGCACTTTCAAATGGGTCTTTTCCAGTAACCCTTTTTAATTGATAAAATAAACACTCTATACCAAATAAAATTGAGGGGTAATGCACAAGTTCTTTGCAAAAAAAATCTAATAAGTTGTCCGCTCCGAGTTGTTCATATAATGAATCAAAAGTACTACAAACCCAATTCAGCTTCGCCTCATATTGAAAGTCGGACTCATAATCCTTATTTAATCCGGGAATAACTGAACATTCACCAAAGATTTGCGGATTGTCGACACTTTTGATAATCCAGGATGGTTTTTTACGAAGCACACCCCTACTCGTTCCGGCTGGAAATAAAAATCGAAGTTCTATTTTTTCAAAATACAAATGCATTTAGGTCATCCATTTTTCGTACCACATCTGAAAGGTCAAAAAATACCACATCTTCACGTCATACTCCTTTTTTCCTGACATGAACTGTTTCTTTATATCTCCAACAATGGCCCAATCAAAAAGCTTTTGTCTCGAAATAAGATCCTCATTAATGTAATGATCTACCAGGTGTTTTAAATCATTCTGAAGCCAACTTGCAATGGGGATTGCAAAACCCATTTTTGGACGGTCCATCATTTCTTTTGGGATATAGTTGTGTAGAATCTCCTTGAGAATATATTTCTTTTCTCCTTTATTGTATTTGTATTCATCTGGGAGCTGTGCTGCCCATTCAATTAACCTATGATCGAGATAAGGCTCGCGTCCCTCGAGACTAACTGTCATTGATGCCCGGTCCACTTTCTGAAGTATATCATCTACCAAATAAGTTTGATAATCCACAGCCATCATGAAAGACAATGGTGAGCTAAACTCAGACTTAAGCTCCTTTGAGCCATAAGCAGTAACTAACTTCTCGTACTCAAACTTCGCGATATTCTGCATTTGAGCGTCTGTAAACTGCTCACTTAAACTCATCATAATTCGCTCCTGCGTCGGGTCTGACATTACTCCTTTGATTTTCTCATAACGATTGTGAAAATTATAAGTGTTTCGAAAATAGGGAATCGCATTAGACGGAAGCAAGTCCATACTTTTTACGATAGATTTACGCAAGAATGAAGGGATTTTATTCAACCGTTCACCGTACCTTTGGATGTAATCATATCTATTATACCCTGCGAAAACCTCATCACCAGCATCAGCACTTAAAGCAACAGTCACATGCTTTCTAGCAGCTAAACTTACAAGCGTAGTTGGGATGGCAGAGCTGTCTGCAAAAGGTTCGTCATAATAAAAAGGAAGGTCCTCAATGAGGTCAATAGCTTCTTTATGGCTACACTGAATTTCAGTATGGTCCGTTCCAAGGTAAGCAGCTATTTCCTTTGCAAAAGGAGCTTCATCAAGGCCAATGTCTGGAACTGAAATCGTGAATGTCTTCAATGGATTCGTTCTGTCTTTTTGTAAGAGTGCCGTAACTGATGCACTGTCATAACCCCCACTCAAAAAAACACCTACAGGCACATCCGAAACCATCCTGTAATCACAAGCATTTTTAAGAATACTTTCTGTTTCTTGCTTTGCGTCATCAAAAGACAAATCCAGCTTTGGTTTATTATATGAATCGTATACATTCCAATAAACTTGTTGATTTTGAGGCTGAATTTGTTCCAAAGATAATTCCTCTTGAATACTGAATTCTATGAAATGACCAGGTTTCATTTTATAACAGTTTTGAAAAATACAATGCGGTGTAGGCACATTTCCATATTGCATAAAAGCAGAAACTGCAGCTAGATTGAGCTGCTTCTCAAATCTAGGGTGCTCATGAAAAGACTTCAGCTCAGAAGAAAACAAGAATAGACCATCTTTGAAGTAATAATAAAATGGTTTTACCCCTGCACGGTCACGGCAGCAAAAGACTTTACCATCACTGCTGTCGTAAATCACAAAGGCAAACATCCCAATAAATCGATCGATGCATGCACTGCCCCATCTTGCATAGGCTTGAAGCACAATCTCAGTATCTGAGGTACTTTTAAATTTATGGCCCAATAATTCAAGTTCTACCCTTATATCACTATAGTTATATACCTCACCATTGAAACAAATCCAAAACTTTTGAAAACGCATTGGCTGAGCACCTGATTCTGTCAAGTCTATGATTGATAACCTTCTATGGCCAAGGCCAAGAGCATAATTTTCTTTTTCAATGAGCTCATAACCTGAAGCATCCGGACCTCGATGGTACAAAATATCCGTCATTTTATGCAAATGCTGCATTGACGTGTTTTGCTTAAAATCAATAAAACCAGTTATTCCACACATAATTTAATTCTCAACAAGACGTTCCGCAGTATTCTCATTCGCCTTTTCATATATATTTGTCGTTAAAACTAGAAAAATAAAAGGCAACAAGGGAGCTCTAATCCGAACCAATACACCAAATAATACTGAGGTAAAACCGGCCATGAATGCTATAAACAGGGCAAAAATTAAAGCGAAAACCAAAATCTCTTCCTTTCTTATTTTTTTAATCTTGCTGAAAACATTACCCCAGAATAAAAACCGAATGGTGATGAACATCAAAATAAGGCTCTCTAGACCATTTAATATAAAATTCGGAGAAAGTGATTCGTTGATAAATGGTCGATAAATACCATAAAAAACAGACTCCGGAATAGCCGCCAATAAACCAGTTGGAGACACCTCAGTATTGCTAATTTCATAGCGTTTACCTGTGTAAGTTGAATTCTGTAAAAAATCTTGCTGTACAACTTGTGCCTCCTTGATCATATCTTCCGCAAACGCAGACTGAAAGAAATATAAGAATGCAAAAATCCCCCCGAATAAGATAAACGAACGTAAAAATAGCTTGGCAAAGAAATTTTGTTCATACCTCTTGGTGAGTCGGGCACCAAAAGCCATAAAAAGGGGAGCCAAAATTGCCGCCAAAACAAAAGAGCGAATTTGAAAAATTAAAAAAACAGAACCCCCTAGATAAATTATTTTTGAGATTGAAATAACATTCCTTAAAATAAGAAAGTCGAAAGTGTAAAACAATACGTTTAACAAGGAGAAATAAATCACTGTATCCTTGCTGATTCCTGTGCACCAAAAACTAACTGAAGGAATAAACAAGATACACCAGGCCGCAGCACGTAAATTATGTGTTTCGAGCTTGTAAATCATTTGAAATACTCTCCAAGACGCGCGAGCCGTCAAAAAGGCGAAAATCAAAGTTGCAGCGAAATATGACCTAAACGTAAAAAAAGAAATGATTGAACCCAACTTACAAATGAACCAAGCCTCAGACTCTTTGTAAATCCAACCCGGGGGATATCCTGTGTCAATATCGAAATGCAGTTGTCGAAGTGCCACGGTAGGTTCACTAAATAAATGTTCAAAATAATCTATGGGAGATTTAAAGAAAAGTTTACTTAAGGTCACAGCTCCATCCCAATAAGCCGTAGTATCACCACCCCCGTAATAAACAAGATAAACTAGAGCAAATAAAATGGCAAATAAAAACTTAAACAGTATATTTCGGATATAATACTTTTTAATCTGAGTATCTTTAATTTGATTTGCTTTGGATGAGGAAATAGCCATTAGAATGACAAACCAAAGCAACCCTATGGCAATATCCTGAAAAGAAATATAATTACTTTCCAAATTAACTACTTATTGATGATGGTATTTTTCTCGTTTCAAAATCGTTCCTGAACGATACAACTGCTCCACAAAAAAAAGACGCACCATTTGGTGCGAAAACGTGAGCGAAGACAATCTTACTTGCTCATTAGCACGCTCATAAACCGAATTATCAAAACCGAAAGCACCTCCTATTATGAAAACAAGGCTCTTGATACCTGAAAGTGACTTTTTCTCAAACCATTTCGAAAATTCAATTGAACTGAAATCTTGGCCATTCTCATCAAGCAATACAACTTGATCTGTTGGCTTTATTTGTTTTAAAATAAGAATTGCTTCCTTTTTTTTAACCTCATTTGAAGAGGCCTTCTGCGAAACTTTTAGGTCATTTAAATCAATTCTTTCGAATTTCATGTAGTGCTTGAGTCGACTTTGATACTCGACCTCACCTTCCCTTAAATACGAGGCTGAAGTTTTTCCCATCGTGATCAATTTCACGTTCATTCCTCAACAGCTTCTACCTTCAATACTTCAGGCGCCGCAACCTTTAGCGCTTCCTCTAAACCGACCCGAAGGGTCATATGGCTCATTGAGCAATCTACACATGAACCTAGAAGCTTAACTTTAACAATACCCGAATCTGTGAGCTCAATAAATTCCATGTCCCCCCCATCTTCATGCATGAATGGGCGCAACTGTTCGATGGCTTGTTCAATTTTATAAAGGGTTTGCTCCTTATTTTTCATTTGTCACTAAGTTAGCAAGTAATTTAACTTGACGCTCAAATTCTGAAATTACATTAGATATTGTATCAAAACCAACGCCGTTTCTTTGAAATACTGCAGGCCGGCCAGTATCTCCTGATTCGCATACGCTTTGAATCAAAGGAAGTTGTCCTAGGAACGGAATCCCGATACCGTTTGCCAGATTTTTTGCACCATCTCGTCCGAAAATATAATACTTATTTTCAGGCAATTCGGTTGGTGTAAACCATGACATATTTTCTACAAGACCAATAATAGGCACTTTAACATTATCCATTTTAAACATATTTACTCCTCTGCGTGCATCTGCCAATGCCACCTCTTGGGGGGTGCTCACAATCACAACACCGTCCAAAGGAATAGACTGAATCAATGAAAGGTGAATGTCGCCTGTCCCAGGTGGTAAATCCACAAATAGATAATCAAGATTTCCCCAATGCGCATCATTAAACATTTGAAGCAAAGCCTTAGAAGCCATTGGGCCTCTCCATACCACTGCATTTTCCTTATCTGTAAAAAACCCAATCGATAGTATCTTAACACCTTGAGAAAGAATAGGTTCAATTTTAGACACTCCATCTACCTCAATCATACTTGGTCTCTCGCCCACGAGATCAAACATGGTGGGCATAGACGGGCCATATATATCTGCATCCACAATCCCAACCTTGAAGCCTTTTTGAGCCAATCCTCCCGCAATATTTGCTGTTACCGTTGACTTACCGACCCCTCCTTTTCCCGATGCGATTGCAATGATTTTTTTGACACTTGGCAAAATTTTACGGTGCACCCCATTCAGCTCGGCAGATTTTTGTTTTACCGAACAAAAAACTTTTAATTCCTTTCCCAATCTTGAAGTTAAGTTGAAATTTACGGCTTCTTTCATGCGGTTTCGGGCGTGCATCGCAGGATTTGAAATATGAACCGTTAAATGAATTTCGTTTTCTTCAATTCTGAGGTCTTCCACTAGATTCAATGAAACAATGTCTTTTTTGAGCTCAGGCTCAATAATATTTGCAAGAATTTCTAATACCTCTTCTCTTTGAATCATTGTGGATTATTTAAAGTTTTAAAGGATAAAAATGACTTAACAATGAAATCAATCACTTTCTTAGTATCACCTTCCTCTTGATTGGTGAACTCATAATACACCCCATTTAAGTATTTTACTCCATAAATATGAAAGGTTGTTTGCTGATTTGGAACACCTTTGAGCTCACGTTTATATAATATGTAATCAGATGACTCCTCCATGATTTCAATGTTAAAAATATCTTTGGTATTTATTCTTCTCAGAAATTCTGGCATCAAGTATTGATAATCACCATAATCCTCGATTAAAACATTGAAGTGACGACCAACATTAATGTGCCATTTGAACCCGCCATCATCGTACAAGATTTTAGGTGCGAATGAAGCTCCTATACCTGCAGTTTCATTGGGAATCATTATACTTGCTGGAATTCCGACTGAATCGAGATTTATCTCACGAAATTGATAATAATCAATTTTTACTTGCGCTTCATCACCTTCAACACTATCAACAGTACAAGATAATAGCAGACACAGCAGCAATATAAAAGTGATTTTGTTTTTCATAAAACACCAGGTCAAAGTTACCAATTTCATCTGTTTTTTTACATCTTTACCTTATGGATAAAAAATATACCATTTTGGGTGCAATTTTTATTTGTACAAGCGTAATACTCGGGGCTTTCGGAGCACATGGACTAAGAAACATCTTAACATTCGCTGAAATAGGTTCTTTTGAAGTCGGTGTGCGCTACCAAATATACCACGGTATTGCTTTATTAATATTAGGGTTAAACGCAAAAAAGGTATCCTTAAACTCATTTATTATTCTTGGTTTTTCAACTGGTACAGTCTTATTTTCAGGCTCAATATATCTTCTTTCTGTGGACAGAGCGATTGGAATAGACTGCTCATTTTTGGGACCTGTCACCCCTATCGGAGGTGGCACTTTAATAACCACATGGATTCTTCTGATCATACAATTTGCAAGATCAAATGAAAAACACTAGCCTAACTTTTTCATATACTTTTGAATATATTTTCCAAAAACATCAAACTCAATATTTACTCGGGTTCCAACACAGAACTCATTGAAATTTGTATGCTCATAGGTATAGGGAATAATACATACAGAAAAAGCACCATCCAAACTGTCCACAATCGTCAGGCTTGTGCCATTAATAGTAATTGAACCTTTTTCAACTGTTTCATGCTCAGCATCATAACTAAAGGTGTATTTCCAACTACCATCTAAATCTAAAATTTTTTTACAAGTAGCAACACAATCTACATGCCCTTGTACTATATGACCGTCAAATCTACCATCCGCTTTCATACATCTTTCTAAATTTACGCGGGTACCAACAGACCAGTCTGTAAGATTTGTTCTGTCCAATGTTTCTTGAATGGCAGTTACCTTGTAATCCCTGTCATTTTGCTCTACGACGGTTAAACAACAGCCGTTGTGCGCAAGACTCTGATCAACTTTAAGAGCGTTTGCCATATTTGCTCTGAACGTGAAGTTGACATTTGATTTGTCCCGCTCAATGGCAATAACTTCGGCTATTTCTTCGATAATACCTGTAAACATAAGCTTTTCTTTAATCTGTCAGCATCTCCCCTTTCTCGATTGAAATAACAACTCGCAATTATAAAGTGTTCAAAAGGTAAGTCACATAATTTTTCAAATACGGTACCTCTACCTTGTAAAAAGAATCATAATCGGGGTGAATTATGATCAAATACATCTTTGAAATTTCAAGTCCATAATTCTTTTCTAATATGAATCGATATATGCTTTGCTGTAAACAATAATGATTGTAGCTGGTATCACCTATATTCCCTAATTTACCCAAGCCGCGTTTGCCCCATTTATCTGCTTCGATGGGTTTCCCGTTGCTTGAGTCAATAACTTTTTTACTTCGTTTCCAATCGTATATCTCTAATCGATCTTCATTTTTAGCAACAAAATCTATTGTTCCTGCGAGACCGAATTCTTCATCATAAATTCTCCATTCACATCTATAAGGCTCTAAAAATGAATGAGTTTTAGCAAAATCTTCGAAGAATAAAAACTCTTCTGTTCGAGTGAATTGATTCCCTAAATAATAGTTTTCTATTTGTTCGTGCAAAAACGTGCCCATATCAGCTGCTTCTTGACCTCTTTTATTCCATGTATCTACAATCTCATTTACAGTCATGCCGTAAAGCGGATTGCTCGGACGGAGCTTATTTGCAGCACCAAATGCATCAAACTCTGGAAAGAACTTTCTTACCAGTGTGCTCGCTGATGGAAATGGTATTCCGTCAACAAAATATTTATGTTGTTTTGCATTGAATTCAATTCTTTGATCTCGAATGTGTGTATTTCTATGGTCTTTGATAAATTCCATGGCACCAGAAAAACTTGCTTTAACAAGTTCCTCCTCTTGAATTTCCTGAGTATTAAAAGATCTATCAAGTTCCATATTGGGTTTTTCAAGAGCCAACTCAACTTTCAAATAAGATTCTCTAAAAGCCGATTTTTCCCATTTTTGAGCCTGAACTAAATCCCAGAACGGATCAGCATTCAGTTTTAAGAAATTTAAGCATTTAGCTGGCATCTCAAATTTGGCATCAATTTCGTTCAAGTTTTCTGCAATGAATCTCAAACATCCTTGGACATTTCCTTGTACCTGAGTTTCTGAAAAACGTACTACTACCCATCCTCTTTCTAAAAAATAGGCATCACGAAGATCATCTTCTCCGATACAGTGCCTTGCTTCTCTTGAAAATAAGGAATACGGTTCGTCCACCTCAATATTGATCCGGATAGCGTCATCATTTCTATGAATAAGTGCTAAATCTAGGTCGAAAGGCCTATTTGACTTCCCGGTATTCATTCGTACATCTCCTGAAATAATATAATTATCACTGAAAATGCGCTCTAATTCATATTTGAACTTAGAGAACTCGGAATTGCTCTTTTTGAACCTACCAAACCGATGAGAACGAACAATCGTTCCTTTCCGCGGTATTCTAAGTATTGGGTAATTGGCCGTATTTTGAATAAATTCGGCATCATAAGGAACTCTCTTTTCAGTCAACTTGGCTAAGTTTTATCATATTTGAGCTTCCCAAATCTTCTAAAGGAATGGAGGCAATATTTATGAATAAATCTCCCGTTTTTAAATACCCCTCTGAAATCATAAAGTCTTTTATGTCAGAAATTGTATGGTCCGTGCTTATTCGCTTGTTATAGTAGAAAGCCCTTACACCCCAAACAAGGTTCAGTTGGGTCAATATCTTTCTATTGCTTGTAAATACATAAATACCTGCCCGAGGTCTCTGTGAAGCTATTTTATATGCTGTATAACCCGAAAAAGACATGGTTATTATTGCATCAACTTCAACCCGCTGAGCCAACCTGCAAGCATTGTAACAAATTGAGTCAGAAATAAAGCGTTCTTGGTTTTTTTCGGCTGGCTGTTCTTTGGAATATATTTTCTCATCTAATTCCATCTCGTCGATGATTTTAGCCATAGCATTGATTACTTCTACCGGATAATTCCCAACTGAGGTTTCTCCTGAAAGCATCACAGCATCTGCACCATCCAAAACAGCATTGGCAACATCATTCACTTCAGCTCGTGTAGGCGTCATTTGTGTAATCATTGATTCCATCATTTGTGTTGCTACAATTACGGGCTTCGCGTATCGAATTCCTTTATTGATTAACATTTTTTGAGTCAGCGGCACATTCTGATAAGGAATTTCAACTCCCAAATCCCCACGAGCAACCATCATTCCATCAGAAACCTGAACAATATCATCAATACATGCCAAAGCTTCTGGCTTTTCAATCTTTGCAATAACCCGAGCCTTTCCTCCTTGAACTGAAATCCGTTGCTTCAAATCAACTATGTCTTCAGCTGTTCTCACAAAAGACAATCCAATCCAATCTACATCTTGGGCAATAGCAAAATCTAAATCACTTTTGTCCTTTTGCGTTAAACTCGGCAAAGAGATCTTTGTATTGGGGAAATTCACTCCTTTGTTGGATTGCAAGACTCCTCCCTGGATGACCTTACAAATGATTTTAGATTTTCCATCCGTGCTTTCCACCTCTAGCATCAGCTTACCATCATCCAAGAGAATCACCTCTCCTTGTTTAACATCCTTAGGAAGTTTCTCATAATTAATTGAAAATGAATCTTTCGAACCAACAACATTCATTGTCTGAATTGAGATACTCGCACCTAACTCTAGTTTTAAACCTCCCTCCTGCATCTCACCCGTACGAATTTTAGGGCCTTGGAGATCAGCCAATATCGCAACATTGGTGTTTAATTCTTCATTTAATTCTCTCACAGACTGAATCACTCTGGCATGATCTGAATATGAACCATGAGAAAAATTAATTCTGCAAACATTCAGACCAGAAGAAATCATATCCTTGAGAATGTCTTTTGAGGCTGAAGATGGGCCAATTGTAGCAACAATTTTAGTTCTTTTCATCTTAATCGTTTAAATATTCAGAAAATTCAAATTCCGAGCTAGAGAAGGAGAAAACAGCCACTACTCCCCTAATTTTTCGCAAATCATTAATTAAATCTTCAATGTCGTAAATAAAATTATCGCGTAAAACCAAAAAGAAATCCAACCGCTCCCGATCACTAAATAAGGTTGAGCCCTTTTGCTTGTTTTTTACCAAAAAAAACTTTGACATATCCTCCTCTGAAACATGAGAATAATAATCATAATTAACTGTTTTTTTTAATCTGTCTGGTATGGAAAAGTAAGTTCCCTCAATAGATCGCTCGAATCTTAAATTTAATTTAGAATTTAGCTCCCAAGCCAGTCGATAATCCCCTAATGCAGTGGATATTCCCAAAATTGGGAACTCTATTTCATCATCAATTTCTAGCTTTATTTTTTTCACGCGAGGCATAAAAACAAAACTAAGCATTAATCCATTAGCTATTAATGTTAGCTAAAACATTCTGAACTTAGAAAAAGACAAAAGCAAAAAACCAAAATAATACGAGACTTTTACAAGCAAAACCTCTATTATTTCTTACTTTTGTTCCATCCAATGGAAGGTAAAATGAAATCATTCGGTGCCCTTTGTCTTTCTCTGATGCTTGTCAGTACCGTATTTGCTCAGCCTGAAAAGGCTATATCAAATAAAGACACCTACAATTGGATGTTTGGAGCATCTTGGACCCTCACCGATGACGATGGTGAGTCCTTCAATCCATTCTTATTTGAAAATCTTCACAGTCATTTGTTCCCCACGCAACTTAGCATTGATAAATTTATCTACAATGGATGGAGCGCTGAATGTTTAATGACCTATTCAAAATACAATCCAGAGAAAATCACAAATGGTTCTAATGGTATTTCTGGAAATATATTCTCCATGGATTTCAATGGGAAATATTCACTTTATAAAGTCTTCAAAAATGGGATAATAGATCCCTACGTGATTTCTGGCCTTGGTATATCTCTGAGAAATAATAACGATACTCTGGCGCGCGCATTAAGTCCTACTTTCAATTTTGGCGTAGGAATGAACTTTTGGATTACAAAACAAATTGGTCTTCAGCTTCGGAGTGTAGCCAAAATCGGCTTGACAGACTTCTTAAAATCATCCGACTATATGCAACACAGTATTGGTGTATTGCTTAGGTTTGAAAAAATTGACAAAGCTGACAACAGCTTTAGTAAGTCGAGGTATAAAGTTTCTAAAAGGAGAAAGAAAATTAAATATGGCGGTAAAAAGAAAGGTAAAAAAGATACCTAGTTTTTTACACCGAATTTTTTGACTGTTTTTTGTTTTTCGGTAACCAACCCAAAAGTATAACCCCCGTTCTCTAATTGACTCGAGTCATACCTTAGAATATGTCCGCCGGAATCAAATTCTTTATTAGCAAGCTCGACAACGATTTCATCATTGGACCAGATACAAAACTGAACATTAATTGGTTTTGGACATTGAAAATAAAACTCAACCTCCCCTTTTACTTCATAAGTTTCAGTACTGTAAAGGGTACAAAAATCTTCCAAACGAACCCTGCCTTTACTCAATTTTCGAATCAAAAGTCGATACGCAATAATCATTAAAAGAATAAAGAGTGTAATATAAAGAATAGAGATAAGTTCCATTTATAAAGAAATTATGCCTTCAATAACTGAGGCTTTTTTGTAAATACTTATAATATCATCAACTGAAAGGACGACTTGTTTTGCACTCATCGAAATAAATTTTCCACTTGAAGAAGGTTTCATCTGCACTTGTGTATCTTGTGTATACAAAGCACTCAACTTGGCCACATTATCGTTTTTATTCGGGACGATAAACTTAAAAAAATAAACTTGCGGAAAATCAGTTTGCGCCAACTGTGCTTTGAGGCTTTCAAATTCGTCCATGCACAAAATTAATCCTTATTTGTTGAACTTCTATGTTCAAAGAAAAGAACATTAAAACTGAAAGGCTATTTTTGCACCATGAATTGGTTATTACTCACACTTTATCTGACCTTATTACAATTCTGCTTTGGGCAAAAAACCATTGAGGCAAAAAAAATAGAACAGGATATCGTCTTAGATGCCAATTTTCAGGAGTCTTCTTGGAATGATGCCAATTGGACGTCAAATTTCACACAACTCAAACCGATACCAGGAAATAAACCGACCAAACCAACAGAGGTCGCCATTCTATACGACCAAGAGGCATTATATGTTGGCGTAAAGTGTTTTGACCACCCTGATTCCGTCTCAAGGGTCTTGTCCGCGAGGGATGACTTCAATCCAAATCTTGATGTATTCGCTATTTTCATTGATACCTATAATGACCGACAGAATGGATTTTTCTTTGGGATTACGAGTCGTGGGGTTCAGCTTGATTCAAAAATATTTGACGGAGACTTTAATGAACTGCTCAATCTCGTTTGGCGAAGTAAAACTAAAATAAACGAGCAAGGTTGGTTTGCAGAACTAAAAATACCGTACTCAGCACTTCGCTTTCCCAATTCCGATGTGCAGAATTGGAATATTAATTTTGGCCGACAAATTAGTAGATTCCGAGAGGAAAGCACTTGGAATCCTGTCAATCCAGATTTAGAGAATTACATTTTAGAAAGTGGAAAGGTACAAGGAGTGAATGATATATCTCCACCATTGAGATTGGCTTTTATCCCTTTTTTATCGAGTTATGTAAACTTCTCAAAAGATACTGAAGTGCTGTCTTCTTTTAACGGTGGAATGGATATTAAATACGGAATAAATGAGGCCTTCACTTTGGATGTCACCTTACTTCCCGATTTTGGACAAGTTGTCTTTGACAATCAAGTATTAAACATTAGCCCATTTGAAATAGAATTCAATGAAAATAGACAGTTTTTTACAGAAGGGACAGAACTTTTTACGAAAGCAGGACTTTTTTACAGCAGACGAATTGGTGTTCAAACCCCCTCTAGGGTATATCAAAGTCAGTTAGACAATAATGAATATTTAGAGGATATTCCTAATTCGGTTCCACTGATCAATGCAAGTAAAGTTTCAGGAAGGCTAAATAATGGATTGGGAATAGCCGTTTTCAACGGAATTACCGCTACCCAGACGGGAAAAGCAACTGATAGCCAAACAGGGCTCCAACGAGATATTACAATAAGTCCATTAAGCAACTATAATGTTTTGGTTTTAGACCAAAACTTAAAAAACAACAGTTTTTTGACATTTACCAATACCAACGTTTGGCGTTCAGGTGACTTCTACGATGCAAATGTCTCAGGCCTAACTGCAAGCTTCAATACAAAAAATAACAACTATTATATATCGGGTCAGGGAGTATTATCTGCAATACTAGAAAGCACACAAACCTCATTAGGCCACTCTTGGGGGATTGAAACTGGTAAGCAAAGAGGTAATTTCACCTTTTGGGGAGAATACTACGAAGAATCCGACACCTATGACCCCAACGATCTTGGCTTTTTAAGGGCGAATAACAGCCGTGTGGCAGAGGCAAATGTCGGTTATCGAAACTTTAAACCAAATTTTTGGAACTTAAATAAGTTTCAAAGTAACTTTTCAGTTAATTACGAGAGACTATATGCTCCGAATTTATTCGGCGGGGCGTTTTGGAACTCGAGAGCAGTAATGGTCTCTAAATCATTTAATGCTTGGGGAATTAACTTCAACGGTGCCTTGATGGAGAATAATGATTTTTTCGAACCGAGAGCTCAGAATATCGGAGAGTATAAATATATAAGGCCTATTTGGACGAGTATGGGTGCCTGGTTCTCATCAAACTACCAAAAGAGAGTTGCTTTGGATGCTCGATTAGGGTATGTCGATGTTCAGCGTGGCGAATGGTGGGAATGGAATTACAATCTTGAATGTAGATTTAGATTAAGTAACCAGCTTTTTTTGATACACGAGTGGGAACAAAAATTTCAATTTAACAGCGAGGGTTATGCCGTAAATTTTGATGAACCGATTGATTCATTTGAAGGTATCTTATTCGGCAATCGCGACCGACTCACCAATGAGCAATCACTTGGCGTCGACTATACGATTACAAATCGTTTGGGGATGACCTTTAGGCTAAGGCATTACAATGCAAAAATAAAATACAATAGCTTTTACGAGTTATTAGACAGCGGATTATTAAATCCTCTAGAGGATTATTCAGGAAATGATCTCTACGGGGTGTCTGCCTATAACATTAACTATAACGCTTTTACCATTGATATGCTGCTTAGATGGGTATTTCTGCCTGGCAGCGAGCTAAATTTTGTTTGGAAGAATTCTATTTTTACCTCAAATTCTGATGTTGACCAGCGCTACTGGGAGACTTTAAATAATACGCTTCAGAATGGTCCAATAAATACCCTATCACTAAAAGTTATTTATTGGTTAGATAGTCAATATCTGAAAAAAAGGCCTACCGCAAACATTTGAAATAATCAAAGGGTTCTCGACATTTTTTACATTGGTAGTGTGCTTTACATGCAGTACTTCCAAATTGACTTACAAGTTTTGTATCTGAGGAATCGCACTTTGGACATGGTACAACGAGAGGATCGCCAAATAAAACGGATTTATCAACCTCATCTTGGGGCGGCGCTATGCCATAGTCTTTAAGTTTAATCTTTCCCCTTTCAGACATCCAATCCGTTGTCCATGCTGGTGAAATAGAGGTATGTATTTCATAGGACGTTATTGCTTCTTCTTGCAGTTTTACTGTAATGTCTTTTTCAATAGTCCCCATCGCAGGACATCCTGTGTAGGTAGGTGTAATGGTGATGCTCACATGATTATTAGTAACTCTGACTGAACGGACAATACCTAAATCAACTATAGATAAGACAGGAACTTCAGGATCGTAGACATCCTCTAAATGTTCCCATATTTTTGATTCATTTACCATTCCATATTTGGATATGTTCTCTGCATATATTGCATTTCTGCAAGTAAGTAACCCATGTGTTCAGAATGACGTCCTTCTCGTCCACCTTGAAATTTCCAGTTGTTTTTCGGTAGGGTTAAAGTAGCTTCTTTGAGGACATCATTGAGTGTTTTTTCCCAAATAGGAAAGATAGACTCTGCTGAGGGAACAATTCCTTCTGCGATGAGTAATTTATCAACCTCATTCTCAAAAAATAACTCATGCGCATATCGCAAAAGCGACTCTAATGAATTTTGAATTCTCTCGTGCGATTCTTCTGTTCCATCACCAAGTCTAATCACCCATTCAGAGGAATGTCTCAAATGGTATTTGGTTTCTTTCAGAGATTTTTCAGCGATTCCTGCAAGTCTTTCGTCATTAGAATCTAAAAGCTTTTCTAATAAAGGCTTTCTGTATGCATCAAACAAGAATTGACGGAGGATTGTATCACCAAAGTGCCCATTGGGTTGCTCTACAAGAATCGCATTAACATATTCTTTTTCCAATCGAAGGTAGGCGAGCTCATCATTGGTTTTTGGTTGCTCAGCTAATTCTCCCGAATATTCTAAGAAAAGTGTCGCTTGTCCGATTAAGTCAAGTGCAACGTTGGTTAATGCAATGTCTTCTTCTAATATTGGCCCATGGCCACAAAGTTGAGAAAGCCGCTGACCTAAAATCAGGCTATCATCGCCCATCCTTAACAAATAAATATGTAAAGCTTCTTGTTTTGTCATTGGTTACATGTGTGAAATACCGTCGGGGACATCATAAAATGTAGGATGCCTGTAGACTTTGGTTTGTGATGGCTCGAAAAGAGAATCTTCTTCGCTAGGATCAGACGCCGTGATGTTGTTTGATGGCACCACCCAAATTGAAATGCCCTCTGCCCTTCTTGTATAAACATCACGGGCATTTTTAATTGCCATTGTTGCATCAGAAGCTCTGAGGCTGCCCACATGTTTGTGGTTCAGACCTTGTTTACTTCTTACAAAAACCTCCCAAAGAGGCCATCCTTTCGATTCACTCATAGTCTAGGCTGTTTTCTTTGCGTTTCTTTTATTAGCAAAAGCCATTGCTGCTTCAACAACCCATTTTCCATCTTCTTTTGCTTTTCTGCGCGCATCGACACGTTCTTTGTTACAAGGTCCATTTCCGCCAACCACTTGCCAAAACTCGTCCCAATCAATGGGACCAAAGTCATAGCACTCCTTTTCTTCATTCCATTTTAGATGCGGGTCCGGGACCTTCAAGCCTATTGACTCTGCCTGAGGAACTGTTACATCGACGAACATCTGTCGAAGCTCATCATTGGTATTTCTTTTGATTTTCCAACGCATTGATTGTTCAGTATGACTCGAATCGTCATCACTAGGACCAAACATCATTAATGCAGGCCACCAAAATCTATTTAGAGCGTCTTGCGCCATTTCCTTTTGTTCTATGGTGCCCTCGGCAAGTTTATTAATCACCTCAAACCCCTGTCTTTGGTGAAAAGACTCTTCTTTACATACACGAATCATTGCTCTTGCATAAGGACCGTAAGAACAACGACACAATGGAACCTGATTCATAATTGCCGCACCATCAACAAGCCATCCTATTGCACCCATATCCGCCCATGTTAAGGTGGGATAATTAAAAATTGAGGAGTACTTTGCTTTTCCTGAATGTAAATCATCAATCGTCTTTTCCCGATCGGCTCCCAGTGTCTCGGCTGCACTGTATAAATACAAGCCATGCCCCGCCTCGTCTTGCACCTTTGCAAGTAGGACAGCCTTTCGTCTTAAATTTGGAGCTCGCGTTATCCAATTGCCCTCAGGAAGCATGCCTACGACCTCTGAATGTGCATGCTGAGAAATCTGCCTAATTAAACTTTTTCGATAGGCATCAGGCATCCAATCGTTGGGTTCAATTTTAACGTCATCATCAATTTTCTGTTGAAAAATAGCTTCTAACTTCGAGATATTAAGGTCCTTCATTTTTAACGATTTACTAAACAAATATAATTAATACTTAGACGGATAAAAAACAAAAGAAATTCAACAATGTTTAGTTCATGTTCACTTGAAAAATAGTTTGCTTACATTTGAAACTAAATAAATCGCATAAATGAAGTCGAGTTTTTTCGAAATAAGCGTTCAGGAAATCGTTAAGGAAACTGAAGATTGTCTGTCGATATCATTCGATATTCCGGAAAAATTTGAGGGTGATTTTAATTTTAAATCGGGACAATATCTAACACTGAAGGCCCAAATTGAAAACCAAGAAGTTCGAAGGTCTTATTCCCTATGTTCAGAGCCTTCCTCCAAAACCCATAAGATTGCAATAAAGAGGATAGAAAATGGAATATTTTCATCATACGCCCATGAATATTTAAAAGTGGGCGACTCTATTGAGATCATGGCACCTTCAGGTAACTTTCAGCATATCCCAAATGCATCAAATAAAAAAAACTATGTATTATTTGCGGCAGGAAGCGGTATTACACCCATTCTTTCCATCCTTAAAAGTATTCTTCGTCATGAGCCCAATAGCCACGTAAGTCTTATATACGGTAATAAAGGAATCAGTTCAATTATCTTCAAAGAGGAAATTGAGGCCTTGAAAAACACCTTTATTAATCAAATGAGCGTAGTTCACATTCTGTCAAGAGAAAACCTTGGTAATGCGTTACAACAGGGTAGAATAGACAAGAATAAATGTCAAATGCTTCTAAAAACATACTTCATCGGAACCATTATCGATGACGTTTTTATTTGTGGGCCAGAGCAAATGACTCTTGATATTCGTGATGTCATGCTTGAACAAGGTATGAAACCACAACAAATTCACCTTGAATTATTTGGTACAGGATATGATCAAAAACAAAAAGTAAAACGTGCTCCTGAAAATAAAGAAGATAGTAAAATAAAGCTATTTATGGATGGAGATGAATATGAATTTAATTTGAATACGAATGATGTTTCTATTCTCGATGCGGCTCAAAAAATAGGCTTAGATGTCCCATATGCATGTAAAGGTGGGGTATGTTGCACATGTAAAGCCAAAGTTCTAGAAGGCACTGTCCACATGGATGTGAATTACGCTCTAGAACAAGATGAGGTTGAAGATGGTTATATACTTACGTGTCAAGCACATCCTACTGCTAAATCGGTAGTCGTATCATTTGATGAATAAGTTATGGGATTATTTGGAAGTATTTTTAACAAAGAGAAAACTCACAAAGGGTATTTTGAATTATCTATTGCGAAAGTAATTCGACTTAATGATTCTTCAGTAAAAATAGAATTTAATATTCCAGAAGGTTTGCAATCAAAGTTTAGTTTCATTGCAGGACAGTTTATCAATGTCCTTATTCAAATCAATGGAAAAGAGGAAAGAAGGTCGTACTCAATATGTAGCGCCAAAGAAGAAATGTTAGCCATTGGAGTAAAACGTGTTCAGGGAGGAGTTGTCTCTAATTGGTTCAATAATGAAGCTAAAGAGGGGACTAATATTTTCATCTCCGAGCCGCAAGGAAACTTTAAAGTTCCGGATGGTTCAAAAAACATTGCAACCATTGCAGCAGGCAGTGGTATTACTCCTATTCTGTCTGTTTTAAAATCAAAAAATGATGTGCCTAATATGCATCTTCTCTATGGTAATCGTTCGAAACAAGAAACCATGTTTATAGAGGAAATTAATAATATGGATTATATTAATAAAACCTTTTTCTTAGATACAAATCCCGGGGAGAATGCGATAGGTGGCAGAATAGATAAGGAAAATTTAATCAAATTCATAAAAAGCGATCTTTCCTTTTTAAAAAAAGATGCTTTTTTAATTTGTGGGCCAGAACCAATGATACTTGGATGTATTGAAGCGCTTGAGTTTTTTGGGGTCTCAAAGGATAAAATCATTTATGAGCTTTTTACAACACCAGTTAATCTTGGTATTGAAGAGGATAAAACATCCTTTTCTGGTGCTTCAGAAGTTAAGGTAACCCTCGATGATGAGGAATTTTTTATGACTATGGAAAGTGACACTAAGACCATTTTAGATGCCGTTGAAGAGGAGGGTATGGATGCGCCATACTCCTGCCGCGGAGGTGTTTGTTGCTCGTGCAAGGCAAAAGTAATGGAGGGGGATGCTGATATGAGGCTGAATTATTCTTTAACAGACCAAGAAGTAGAAGAGGGTTACATATTGACCTGTCAAGCCTATCCTACCAAACCCAAATTGAAAATCTCTTTTGATGAATAAAACAATCGTAATCATTGGTGGCAGTACAGGTATCGGTAAGTCCTTTGTGGAAAAAGCAGCAGAAGACTCTTCAAATAAACTTATTGCTTTTGCAAGGAAAGACGAGCTCATGAAGAAAAACTTTAGTGCGCTTAAAAATGTTGTTACCTACCACATAGACCTGGAATTCTTCAATAAAGAAAAATTCTCAGAGTCCATAGCCGATATCGGTCCGATTGATATTCTCATCAACAACGCGGGTTACCTAGTAAAAAACAACTTTGAAAATCTAAGCCATGAGGATTTTCTAAAATCCTATCAAATAAATGTTATCGGAATCATGGAAGCAGTGCAGCTTGCCGTCCCAAAAATGAATCCAAAAGGAAGTCATATTGTGAACATTAGTTCCATGGGAGGATTCCAAGGCTCAGTGAAATTTCCGGGACTCACAGCTTATAGCACGTCAAAAGCAGCTTTATGCTCCTTTACAGAGCTTTTCGCTGAGGAATACAAAAACTCCCCTATTAAAATGAATTGTCTTTGCTTAGGAGCAGTTCAAACAGAAATGTTACAGGAGGCCTTCCCAGGTTTTGAAGCACCGCATTCTTCGGAGCAAATAGCGTCATATATATATTCTTTTGCGACAACGCAGCACGAATTCATGAACGGAAAGATTATTCCAGTTTCTTTGAGTACACCTTGATTTAGATTTCAATATTTTTTGTTGTATCTTGGAAAGTAGAATCCAAACTGTATGTATAAGTTTCTTTTGGTGCTGTCTTTTTCTTTTATCATTGCGTTTACCTCAATCGCGCAGGATATACACTGGTCTCAATATAACGACAATCAACTTTTTCAAAACCCGGCAAATGCAGGACATTTTGAAGGAGACTATAGATTCGTTGGAAATTATCGAGATCAATGGAGAAGTGTTACGGTTCCCTTCAATACAACGGCTATATCGGTTGATTCGAAATACAAAAATATTGGCTTCGGAGTAAGCATGTTCAATGACCAGGCAGGAGACGGAAGATTTCGAACTGTCGAAATACAAGGTAACCTTTCTTATGCTATAAAATTGGATACCGACTCAGCCCATCTCATTAGACCTGGAATTAATTTTGGTATGAATCATAGACAAATCAACACAGATGCACTCTACTTTGATGCACAATATACCGGATATGTGTTTGATCCAGCTGCCCCCACCTTTGAATCTTTCCAAAACGATAGAAAAACAAATGCTAGCTTGGGTCTTGGATTAATTTATGAGTGGAAAAGAAATGATCGCTTTAAAATGATACTTGGAACGAGTGCATTTAATTTAAATAGACCAAATCAGGGATTTTACGATACCGAAATCAAACGAGCTATACGCAGTAATTCTTTTATGAAGGGGACCTTTAAGCTAAACCAAAATTGGGACCTCATTCCAAGTGTACAATATAGTGCCCAAAGCGTGTACAGGGAGTTTATTATTGGCGCATCAGGGAAATACTACCTAAATCACCCTAAAAAAACTTATGCAGCACTTTATGGTGGATTATGGTATAGGAATAGAGATGCTGCATATATTAGCTTTGGATATGATTTTTCTGACTTATTTGTGGGAATTAGCTACGATATCAACTTTTCTAAGCTCGTCCCAGCAAGTAATGCAAGAGGAGGTATAGAATTCGCTGTTCGCTATATCATCAAGAAGTTCAAACCTAAAAGAATCCTTCATAGAGTATGTCCAGATTACATTTAATTTTTATTTTTTGTATCGGTTTCTCCTTACAAGGAAACACACAACAGAAGCTAAAAAAAATCATTGCTTTTGCCGATGAACAGTATGAAAAAGGAGATTATTATTATGCCCTGTCATATTATAAGCAAGCACTAGAAAAGGATTCTAATTCCATTGAATTATTATGGAAATATGCTGAAACACTTCGGGCTTACAAGGATTATTCGAAAGCAGAAAATTATTATGCCAAGGTATACGCTCGTGAGCAAACGAAAATCTATCCAAATAGTCTGTTAAATCTTGCCTTGATGCAAAAGCAAAATGGTCGCTATGAGCAAGCCTTAAAAACTTTTAAATTGAGTGCAAAAAAATTGGAAAAAAAGAAAAATAGTAGCTTTTATAAGAAATCTTTGAGAGAAATAGAATCATGCGCATGGGCCATTAAAAACCTACTCGACTCATTAGATTTCAGGCCCTTAATACACCTTCCTGAAACCGTAAATACCTACGATGCAGAGTTCGGGCACACGATAAGAGATAACCGACTAGTTTTCTCCGCATTAAAGGCTGATTCATCAAATAAGGAAGAAGAGGTATATGACCCAGCCTACAGAACAAAGTTATACTACAGCGAGAGGAATGAACTCGGTGAATTCCAAAAATCAAAAATGAATACAGATCTTTTTCATGCGGATTTGAGTTACGGAAATGGGAGTTACTCTTTAGATGGAACAAAATATTATTTCAGTATATGTGAAGATGATGGGTTTAAATACTCCTGTAAAATTATGGTGGCACAAAAAAAGGATAGTGCATGGAGTCTAACAGATACGTTGGGCAAAGAAATAAATGTAATTGGAGCAAATACGACAATGCCATTCTTTACCAAGATTAATGGTAAACAGGTTTTACTCTTTTCATCCGACAGAAAGGGAGGAATGGGAGGGATGGATATATGGTATTCAGAAAGTATCGATGGAATTAGCTTTAAAAACGCATCGAATATAAGCACCTTGAATTCTGTGGAAAATGAGGTCACTCCGTTTTACGACACAACGAAAAACCGTTTGTTTTTTTCCTCTACATGGCATGATGGTTTTGGTGGATACGACGTACATTTTAGTAACCATATCGATGGTCTTTTTTCAAGCCCATTAAATGCGGGAAATCCAATAAATAGCTCTGCAAATGACCTTTACTATTTTATCCACAATGATAGTATTTATGTATCATCAAACAAGAAAGGCGGCTATTACTCCAAAAACCCAACATGCTGCAGTGATATTTACGCATTCTACCCCATCGCTGAACTCATTAGTCAGGAAGAAATCATAGATACTATTGTCTTGGAAGAGAAAATTGAAACTTTGTTACCGGTTACACTCTATTTTAGAAATGATGAACCAGATGCGCGAACGTTGAAAACAACAACCCAACAAACCTATCTCGAGACTTACGAGAAATATGTCGAGAATTATCCTTTTTACAAAAAAGAGTTAATTAAGGGTATTTCAATGGAGCAGGCAGAACATGATCTAAACGCCCTCTCTGGTTTCTTTGAAAACAACGTTGATTTCGGTGCTGTAATGTTAGACAGTTTAAAATCCATTTTACTCAAAGAACTAAGCGAGGGGTCCAAAATAGAATTAAGTATTAAGGGATACGCAAGTCCCATAGCGAATACGGCGTATAATGTAAATCTTACCAAAAGAAGAATCTCCTCTCTCATTAATTATTTTAAGACTGTTGATGATGGAGTATTTAAGCCCTATTTATCTAAAAATAATGTATCATTAAGTTTTGTTTATTTCCCGTTTGGTGAATATGCAGCGGACCAAACGATTAGTGATAATACTGCAGTACAAAATGAATCTGTATTTTCAAAAGCAGCGGGTATGGAAAGACGGATCCAAATCAAACATATCTCCATTGACAGAGATAAATCAATCATGCCATTAAAATCTGAAGAAATGGTGAAGAACCTCGGTAGTAAAAAAAGTGGCGTAATTCTGACGAGTTCATTTTTAGTAACAAACTCATCAAGTGAAAAAGTCGCGATTACTTTACCCGAAAACACCTCTATTAAAAAAGTGACTAGTGAAAAACTTTACTTACTCCCTAATGAGTCAACGACGGTCACACTCAATTTCGATACAAAAGGAATGATTGGGCATCAATCGATATCATTTACCGTTAATGTAAAGGATTATTCGAGTGGGCTAACACTTTATACAAATTGTGAGCTTGAATAGGGTAATTTAAGCTTGTTTTACAATACGCCTTTGTATAGCAATCATTTCAGTGTCCGATAACTCCAGCTTAGCTTTGCTAAAGTTCATATCTTGAATCTCATTTATAGGAACCAAATGAACATGTGCATGGGGTACCTCTAGACCAATGACAGATATTCCTATTCTATCACATGGCATAGAGGCCTTTAATTTTGCCGCAACCATTTTAGAAAAGACCATCATCTTGCTCAAGGTTTGATCATCTATATCGAATATATAGTCAATCTCTTTTTTAGGAATAACCAAGGTGTGGCCCTTGACAAGGGGTTGAATATCCAGAAAAGCTAGAAAAGAATCATCTTCCGCAATCTTGTAGCAAGGAATTTTACCGCTAATGATTTTTGAAAAAATACTTGACACTATCTTGATATTTCAACAATTTCAAATTGCATGGTTCCGCCAGGGGTCTTTATGTCAGCAATATCGCCTTCGGACTTACCTAATAGCCCTTTTCCTATGGGTGATTCAACAGAAATCTTTTTGGACTTGAGATCAGCCTCATTTTCTGCAACAAGCGTATAATTAATCTCCATGCCGTTTGCTACATTCCTTATTTTAACATTTGAAAGAATATACACCTTTGAATTGTCAATATTTGTATCGTCAATTAATCGAGCATTGGAAATTACTGCCTCGAGCTTTGAAATCTTCATTTCTAATATACCTTGAGCCTCTTTTGCAGCATCGTATTCTGCGTTTTCTGAGAGATCGCCTTTATCGCGAGCTTCACCGATTTGCTGAGAAATAGCCGGTCTCTGAACTGTTTTCAGTTCATTAAGTTGATCTTTTAAGTTTTGAAGACCTTCAGGGGTGTAATAATTAATCTTCGACATAGTATTCTGTATATAAGTAGATAGCCCCTTAGAGGGGCTAAATCAAGTATTGTAAATAAATTTTTAGACTATTTTAAGCTGATTGTTGCTCCAATGGTATGTATCGTTCCAAAAATACCTGCAAATCGAGCACAATATTCAACACCTAGAGCATTTTTATTTTGACCAACCAATGCATCAATAGAAAAACCTGCTGTAGGTCCTACCAGAGCGTTAGAACGATTCTCGACATCCAAAAGATTCTTTTCGTAAACATAACCACCGCGAATGTTAAATGCCATTCTTTCGTTAGTCATTGCGTAGTCTAGACCGATTCTATATTGGTCATTCGAAAAAGAATTTGCTGTAAAACCCAAACCTAAATTAAGCTTATTACTTTCATTGAAAATAAAGTCATAAGAGCCTCCAATGGATAATAAGGATGGCATTTCGAAAGCAGAGGAACGTTCTTCAAGGGAAGCAATAAAACCAGTAGTTACGTAAGCCGCTTGCTGTGCTAAACCATCACCTTTGTATTTCATAACTGGACCTATGTTTTTCAATGTAATTCCAAATTTGACTTGCTCTTGTTCTCCCGCAACATATCGAATACCCGCATCTATGGCTATACCCGTCGCCTTGAGGTTCGAAATATTTTCAGAAATAACCTTGAAATTAATTCCACCTGATATACTGGAAGAGAATGTCCTTGCATAACCTACATTAAAAACATTTGTTCTCGGAGAAAAGAAACCAATATTTCCTTCCGGGTTTTCTACAGTTGTAATTGGAATATCACCATAATTCATAGACTGAATACTTATAGCGATAACACTAGATTCAGATACTCTTTGAGCAATTCCCGCAGCGTTAAAAGATATCCCCGCAGTTCCCATCCAGTTGCTGTAATTAAATTTCATTTGCGTTTGATCTGTAAAAGCCAAACCAGCAATATTTATATAGGATGCTTCTAAGCCATTTACACTCGCAATACCTGCATCACCAAAAGCAGAACTTCTCGCCCATGGGTTAATCAAGAGATGTGATGCACCCGCAGAACCGACACGATCCTCATTCCCCGCAAAAATCATCGGGGACAAAAACAAAAGAACAAATGCAATTTTTATACTATTCTTCATAACTAATTATTTCTTTTTTCTAATCTAATTATATTCCCTGTAAATCAACCTGTCGCATACCACCAAAGAACTTCAATACACGCTCTCCAACATTTGGCACAGAAACGTGAATCAAATAAATTCCTGAGGCCACAGGAATGGCTTTAAAGTTGGTCAAATCCCAATCCAATGATGTAATTGGACTGTCTTTCT